>JACQAM010000022.1 GCA_016194975.1 Bacteroidota bacterium | reverse complement strand
AACAAAACCGTTTCCTGCGCCTGCGAGATTGTTCACGCGTAAAGTGCCCGCGCTCGTGAGCGTCATGCGCGCGGTGTTGTTCGTGCGGAAACGAAGATCTGCTGCGTTAGTGGAACCGAAAAAGTCTGTGGAGGAAACATTATTTCCGTTGTTGCTCCAGAAGGGAAGATTCTGCGAGAGCATGGCTGTGCTGCTAATTGCGAGTGCAATTACCAATGAAATTTTGAGAAATGGGGGGGTATGCGACATGAGTTGGAGTTTTGTAACTGCAAGTTAATGCGAAATTTTATTAATGTCAATTTTAGGTAGTGGGTCAGTTTGAAAATTCTTAGCGCCTTTGCGTCTTTGCGGTTTAATAAAAGAATGGTTTAGGAACCGCCCTTCAATTCTTCAGGGCACGCTCCGGCGTGAAGTTGAATCGGAAAAGAGCAAACTGACCCACTGCCCAATTTTAGGTGCTTTAATTCGACAAAAAAAAATGGTACGATGAAATAGAATGATTTCATAATCCGGATCATAATCCTGTAGCACATTCTCACTGTAAAGACAAGTCCCTTTTCAATTTTCATCACCAAATCCAATCTTTGAATTTTGAATAGCGAAGCGTTGAATTTTTGAATCTTTTTTTATCTTCGCCCCCGTTTTGTTTCCATCAGCACACAAAACACACCTCGGAACCGGTTTGCTGATAACTCCCCTTGTAAAAAGGGACCCAAAGCCGGATTCGAACAGTAAATAAATTACCGCAGTTAAAGAAAACACACCCCTCCTTCGACAAGCTTAGGAGAGGATTTTTTTCACTCACTGCATTTTGGGTCCCGATGAAAAACAAAACGAATCTATTTTTTGATGTCGCTCCAATTGCCGCCGCCAATCTTCGGCCTTTGGGTGTAAACTGCTGTTTTTCAATAAATTTCATTGTAAAAACAGTTGCACTTGCTCCAATTGCGTCTGCACTTATCCTTATTGCAAACGTTTTTATGACGAGTGCATTGGCTTTTGCCGCAATTGCAAAGGACATTGCTCCTGCTGCAAACGCTTTTGCTTCAATTACAAAGAACATTATCGCCGGTTGCAGAGGTTTTTGTTGCGATTGCATTTGCAACAGAAACAATTTCACCTTCTTTTCTCTCCATTAAACCATCTCCATGAACCAACTCATCATTTTTCTTTTCCTGTTTTCCGGAGATGAAACAGGAAAAGAAAACAAATCAAAATTCAAAAAACAACTTTTATGACAAAACTGAAAGTAGGGCTGAGAGGATTAACTGTTCCTGAAAAATAGTGTCCCTTCCTAAAATAACTTGAAAAAAGGTAGCTTCCGATTATTTCTTTCTGTAAAAAACTTTCAGCATCGTAGGCAGTACGATCAGCAACAAAGGAAGCGCGGCAAGAAATCCGCCGATGACTGCAATGGCGAGTGGCTGGTGCAATTGCGCGCCGGTTCCTATTCCCAGTGCAAGCGGCAGCAAAGCGATAATGGCGCCGAGTGCAGTCATCAGCTTCGGGCGCAGGCGCGTGGAAATGGAATACACGATCGCATCATTCACATTACTTTCTTCGAGCGTAGTTTTGAATTGCTGGAAAGTGAAAATGGCATTTTCTCCAATGATACCGATGATCATGATGAGCCCGGTATAACTTCCTACGTTGAGTGGTGTGTTCGTGAAATAAAGCGCCATGTAACTTCCCGCAATGCCAAGAACAGAAATGCACAGGATCATGATCGCAATTTTATAATCGCGGAAAAGAAAAATGATGACGGCGAAAACCAGCAAACTCGCTGTGAAAAGAATGAGCAGAAGTTCTTTGAATGATTGCTGCTGTTCTTTATATGCTCCGCCGTAAGCCACGTGATATCCTTTCGGGAAATGAATTTTTTTGCTGATGGAATCTTTGATCGCTTTCATCGTCGATCCGAGATCGCTCTGTTCAAGACGTGCAGTGACGGCGATCATCGATTGCAGATCTTCCCTTCTTATTTCAGTAACTCCCGGTTTGATGTTGATCGTAGAAAGATCCGTGATCGGTTTTAATTTCCCATCGGGCAGAAAAATATTCTGCTTCTGAATTTCTCCGAAATTTTTGCTCTTGCTCTCGGGATAGATCATCCTGATATTTGTAAGCTGATTATTTTCCGGTATGCTTCCCACTACATTTCCTTCGAGCTGCGTTTGCATCTGGAACTGGAAATCGGACGGCGTTACTCCGAATTGCGCGAGCTTCACAAAATCGGGACGCACATCTACTTCCGGCCCGGCAATTATTATTCCGTCAAAAACATCTGCGGTACCTTTCACACTGTCCACGATATCCGCGATCTGGTCGGCATATCCATTGAGTAATTTCGGATTTGTTCCGAAAACTTTTATCTCTACCGGTTGCGCCGAACTCATCAGGTCGCCGAGCATATCGCCAATGATCTGCCCGAAATCAATCTGTAGCGCAGGTTGCGTCGATTCAATTTTTTTCCGGATGTCGCTGATCACTTCATCGGTAGTGCGCTTCCTGTCTTTTTTTAATTGAATTAAATAATCGCCGCGATTCGGCTCGGTAATAAAAAATCCCATCTCCGCTCCTGTTCTTCTTGTGTAATCCTGCACTTCCGGAACAGACATGATCAGCTTTTCACATTCGCGCAGTATTCGATCCGTTTCTTCCAGCGTAGTTCCCGGCGGCGATTTATAATCCATCACAATGGTTCCTTCGTCCATGTCAGGAAGAAATCCTGTTTCGAGCCGCGGATAAATGTACCAGATGGAAAGAAGGAGAAAGATCACAAACACAAAACTGAAATACGGACGTTTAATGAAGAACGATATCCATCCGCTGTGCCTGAGTTTTTTCTCCGGTTTTGTTTCCGATTTTTTTCCCTGGCGTAATTTATTCCCCGACAACTGCAGATAGATCACCGGCAATGCAAGCCACGTTACGAAGAAAGAACAAATGAGTGTAAGGATCATGGTATTCGTGAGCACATTGAAATAAGCCCCTGCCACTCCACCCATGAGAACGAACGGAACAAAAATTACAATCGTGCTCAGTGAAGAACCGATCATCGACGGCAATAAATATTTCATTGCTCTTCCCACGAGAACAGAACTGCGCTCATCCGGAAATTCTTCGTGCGTGCGATGGATCTGTTCCACCACCACAATCGCGTCATCAATGATCAATCCTATTGCAGCAGCGATCGCGCCAAGTGTCATAATGTTCAGCGTGTAATGCATTGCGAACAATCCCACGAGTGTGAGCGCAAGCGTGATGGGAATGGTGATGAGAATTGCCAATGAAGCTTTGAGCGAACGCAGAAAAATAATTGCAACGACTATCGCGAGCAGCAAACCGATCCACAAACAATCTTCCACGCTCTTGATCGCATTGTTTACAAAATTCGCCTGCACATAATACGGTTCGAGTTTAACTCCATGCGGAAGAATTTTATTCAGTTGCTTCACCTGTTCCTGCATCGCATCTGAAACCTGGATGAGATTTGAATTCGGTTGTTTGAAAACATTCACGAGCAATGCAGGTTGGCCATTCGCATTGATCTTCGTGTATTCCACCTGTTCTTTCACTTCCACTGTCGCAATATCTTTCACCAGCACGGCACGTTTTCCATCGTTACGCACTACTACATTTTCCAAATCCTCTTTCGAATAAATTCCTGCATCGGTAAGATTGAGATATAATCTTCTGTTGTCATACGAATATCCGTTCGAAAGAATGAAAGCTGTTTGAGAAAGTGCGCTGCTGATCATGGATGGAGTGATGCTGAGCTCACTCATTTCCTGCGTATTCAATTCGAGCCAGTATTCTTTTGTTTTTCCTCCGAGAATGCGCACCGAAGAAATTCCGCTCACCTGCGAGAGAAATGGTTTGATAATGTTGTTCGCGATCAGCTTCTGCTCGATAGGAGTTTTATTTTTCGCTTCGAGCGTGTAACCCATTACAGCGAGCAGCGAAGGATTCATTTTCTCCACTGAAATGTCGAGCCCGGCCGGCAATGAATTCCTGATCTCGGCAATGCGCGATTCCATTTGCTGCTGGCAGAGATTGAGATCGGCGCCCCAGTCGAAGTAAGCAGAAATTTCACAGGAGCCGCGGCTTGTAGAACTTTGAATCATGTGCAGGTTGTACACCTGCTTGATCGCGCTCTCGAGTGGTTTTGTAACAGTGATCATCATTTTCTCCACCGGTTCCTGCCCGTTGTCGGCGATGATCTTTATTTTCGGAAAAGTAATTTCAGGAAAAAGAGAGGTCTCGAGTTTATTGAATGAGAAAGAACCTGCGAGGAGAATGACCAGCAGTAAAAAAGAAATGGAAACTTTGTGTGTGGTATAAAAGCTTTTTTTCATTCTTTCGCTTTTATCATCACTTTCGCTGTATCCGACAAGCCATAATTTCCGCTGAGCAGGATCCGGTCGTCGGGAAAAAATGCAGGATCAATAATCTCGTACATACCATCACTCTGGATCCCGGTCTTCACATCCACGCGCACCGCTGTTGAATCGTTCGCAAGTTTCATCACCCAGAAAATAGTTTGTGTTTCATCGGAGAGTATCGCTTCTTTCGGAATGAGAATTGCATTCTGTTTGGTCGACTTCACGATCCTGACTTTTGCAATAAGATTTTCCGGAAGTTTTTTTGTAGTGAATGCGCGCACCACCATCTGTTGTGTTTGCGAAGACGGATCTACCATTGGTAATGCTCCGGTAATATTTCCTTTCAGTATTGAATCGCCTTCGAGAACAATATCGCATGCCGCGCCGATCTTCACATAAGCATTCATTTCATAAGGAACCTGCAGAATAAAAACAAGGCTGCTTCGATCAGAGATCACCGCAAGTTCATCTCCTTCCTGCACGAAATCTCCTTTCTGATGATCGACCGTAGTGATCACGCCGGCCTTCTGCGCAAGTACAGGTATTACACCGGAAAATTTCATTGCTGAATCGGCCGAAGAATTCTGCAGCGCCCATGCTTCTTTTGTTTCCAGCGAAAATATGCGCTGGTTATTTCCCACTTCACTTCCTATGTTCACGTTTATTTCATTGACATAACCTGAAATGCCCGCCTTCACCGGAATTTTTTTCTGGAACATAGTGATCGCATTCAGCTCTATCATTTCCGAAACAGGCCCGTTGGTAACGTGTGTTACCGTAACCGGAGTTATTGCTTCGGCCTGGTCATCGCCGTCATCACTGTTATCTGTTTTTCCGCAACTCCAAATGAGCAGAACAAAAAAAACAGGAAGTGAATAAAAATAATTTTTCATTTTAATTTTCATTTGAGATCGTAAATCTCCAGTTCGGCTGTTTTGCCGGGCATTGCCGGAACAGCGAGAAAAAATCTTTTCTCCGCGGGCAGGTAGAGCGATGTGCGCGCCTGGAAATGCGTGGGCACTTGTGCGACGCGTGTGAACACAGAAGAAGAATCGCTGAATGCATCAATGTATGCTTCACCGCACGAACCCAGGAGAAGATGCAAACCGGGATCATAATAAATATCGTCGGCGTCGCCGGAACAATCGATGGTAGAAATAATTTTTCCTGAATTCTCATCCATAGCAAGTATCTGCGAAGGATGGCGGCAGGCAATGAACACGCGATGAGTTGTGGTGTCGAGCGCCATTGGGAAATTATCTTTTGCATCAGCAGTTTTCCATTTAGCAACAGGAGTGGCCGGTTTGTTCAGATCGTACACTTCCGTTTCGTAAGCATCAGGAACATTGGCAAAAAGTTTTTTCTTTTTCAGATCGATCTGGAACGACTCCACATGTCCGTCGGTTTCAAGGTTCCCGCTTTTTTTCATTTTACCAAGATCGACCATTGCAATTCCTCCGTCGTAACCCACATAAATTGTGTGATCATTATCGAACCGCACATTATCTGCATCCGAACCGATCATGATCGAATCATAACAATGATAGGTTTCCGAATTGTAAAATTTAAGCCACCCTTCTTCACCGGAAGAAACAGCGATCATTTTGCGCGCCGAATCAAAAACAATTCCCTGCGGCTCCAGGATATTTTTTATGCTGTACAATGGCTTGTCGTTTTTCACATCCACAATTTCAACGGAATTATTCCCGAGTGCGCAGATGAAAACACGCTGGCCGTTCCGGTCATAAGCCATGTGGTCGATCCTTCCTTTCACACCGGGAAGCGTGATCGTGCTTTTCAGCGACATAATTTTATTGTCATTCACTCGCGCACACGCGAAGGTGATGAAGAGGAGCGCAGTCATAAGCGCTGCAACGGAGAAGAAGATTTTCTTTTTCATGTTACCAGTTCCAGTAGTTGAGTTGATTGATCAGCGAAAATTGGGTGACCTCCGCCGCGTTGAGTTGGGCTTGAATGTCAATTTGATTTTTTATGGCGAGAATATAATCGGTGATGCTTGCTTGTCCTTTGCCAAGCAATATTTTATCTGCGTCAATGAGTTGCTGTGAAGTTTTGAGAAGATCTTTCTGTTGTGCGATGAGTTCTTCTTCGCGCACGATCTGCATGCGCAACTGCAACACGCGCGTGCGCTGCTGATCATTGAAATAATTTCTGTAATTCATCCTGATATTTTCATTGATCGCAAGTTTCTGGTATTGCATATTCCGCTGGTGCCCGTCATAAAGCGGCATCACGAATGAAATTCCGAAACTGAATCCGAAATTCCTGTACATGGTGGCGGGGCGCGAAGAAAGCAAACCTGCATCGGCAAACCAATTTAAATGCGAACGATAATGCGCGTCGATGAGATCATGCTGATTAACGATGCGCATGCTGTCGATGGTGAATTGAAAAATGAACGGTGAAATTTTTCCCTGCTGCGGTTCTTCTTTCATGATCGACGGAGAAGAAAGTTCGTAGTAAGCCGTGTCGGTAATTCCGCAAAGAACATTGAGTTCGCCGAGATCAGCGCGATACTGCACATACAACTGGTTCACGGCAACCTGTTGTGTTTTTTTCTCCAGCTCGAATGCGAGATAATCTGTTTGACGATAAATTCCATTGGTGACGAGCCCTGCGAGCAGTGGTTCTTCTTCATCGAGTAATTTCAGCAAAGAAGAATTGTAAGTGTATTGCCGGTAAGTTGAATAAGCATTGATGAATTGATCGGTCACATCTTTCCGGATATCGTGCGCGCTCACCTGCGAAGAATTATTCAACGCTTCGTTTCCAATACGGATCTCTTCGTACTGCGGCGCATATATTTTTTTTGCGAACAGGGGTTGTGATACGCTCGCCACTGCTTCATAATTTCCGGTGTTGGTGACTGCACCATCATAGCCGAAATATTTATACGACGGTGCGGCCATCACCATTCCTATTGCGTCCACCTGCGGTTTGCGTGAGGCATTGATGATCGTGCTGTCGATAGTTGCCGAGCGAATTTGTCCCTGGTAATCTTTAATGAGCGGAGAATTATCAATGGCTGTGGTCACAAAAAAATCAAGCGTGCGCACTTGCGCAGGAAGTGCGAAACAGACAATAAGAGAAATAAAAACGAGGAGTGATCGTAAAAACATAAGCGGATTTTTACGCTATAAAAGTAGAATTGTATTCTGATTCAAATCTGTAGTGAACTTGGAGTGATTCTGTTGGGAAACGGGAACAAAAAAGCCGCCCGGCAGGAACGGCTTCTTAAAATGTGGGAGGATATATCAGAGATCGAGGCCGAGAAAATCTTTCCAGTCGGCGAGATTAGCCATGACCTGTAACTGGCGATAACGTTCGTGAAATGCCATGTCGTTCACCTGGGAATTGAGTTCTTCGATGCGGAAGCGGTCGTAATTATGAAGTGCTTTGCGTTCTTCTGTCGAAAGAGTTTCGCCGCTGAATTCGCGGTCGCGCAGATCGTTGATGCTGATGGTTCCGCCAATATCAGATTTGGCGAAATATTTTTTCAGAAGATCTTCCCGGAGTGTCATACGTTGTTGCATGCAAATGTAACGGTTTGCTTATAGCCAATGTTACATTGACAAAACGCTTTTATTAACATTGAAATGTGAGGAGCGTGGATTTTGTTATTTATCCCACATAAGGAGCATCCGGCACCTATTGAAAAAATAAATTCTTTAACGAAAAATTTCTGTTTTAATATTTCCTGCATCATCCATCCACCCGCGGTACATTCCCGGCGTATTGAAATCGGGAATTATTTTTCCGTTCTTGTCAATGGCAACGAGTCCGCCTTCTCCCCCGGCATTTTTCAATTGCACATGAAGCACTTCATGAACGGCTTCTTTCAGCGATAATTTTTTGTACCGGATCAACGCAGAAATTTCATGTGCAACTGCATAACGGATAAAAAATTCTCCGTGGCCGGTACAGCTCACCGCAACTTCATCGTCGGCAAAAGTTCCTGCTCCTATCACCGGTGAATCGCCGATGCGGCCCCAGCGTTTGTTCGTCATTCCTCCTGTTGAAGTGGCGGCGGCAAGATTCCCATTTTTATCTATAGCGACCGCTCCTACTGTTCCGATTTTTTTTCCCGTTGAATGATCCATCGCTGTATCGTCACTGTCTTTAATTTTCAGCCATTGTTCTTCGCGGAAAGAAGTGCGGAAATATTTTTCTTCTTCGAATATAACATTCTGGGCGCGCGCAAAATCTTCTGCACCTTTTCCGCACAGAAAAACATGCGGTGATTTTTCCATTACTAATTTTGCAAGCGATGTCGGATTTTTCACCCCGGTTATTCCCGCCACCGCTCCAGCCCGTCGGGTTTTTCCATCCATAATAGCCGCATCCATTTCACATTTTCCCTCGTGCGTGTACACCGAACCGCGCCCCGCGTTGAAGATCGGATCATCTTCCATTACATTCACTGCGGCTTCTACTGCTTCCACAGCGCTTCCGCCTGCGAGAATAATTTTTTTTCCTGCCGCAACTGCGTTTGAAATTCCTGCACGAAAAAATTTTTCCAGTTCTGTGCTGAGATCTTCCCTGAGGATAACTCCTGCTCCGCCGTGAACTGCGATCATCCGAGCGGATTTAATTTGAGTGGTGCTTTCGGTTTTGCCTTTGCTTTGATCTCTAATTTTCCGAGACTGTCGTAATATTTATTCACCACAGAATCGAGCGGCCGCGCTGCATGAACTTTGTTGAGCAGTTGTCTTGCCTGCGGATAAAATTGCTGCGTGCCCATATATCCCTGCGCGAGCGCAAATGCGGTATCGATATTCGTGGTGTCTTTCGAATAGGCCCTGAGCATTCTTCCATTGTAAGCAGAAGCGAGATAACCATTGCGTAATGCATTCGTTTTCGAATTATCAAGATTCATCGCTTTCTGAAAAGCAATTTGCGCTGTTGGAAAATCCATAGCCATGAAACTCGATCCGGCGTAATCGCCCCATGCATTCGCATCACCCGGAACTGCAGTGACTGCATATTTCATGAAACGCTCTGTACCCGCGTAATCACCTTTCTTCACATATTCTGTTGCTCTTCCTTCGAGCATCTGCTCATAATCTTTCAGCATCTGGTTCGACGGAAAATATTGCCACGCATTACCCCACGCTTCTGCCGCTTCTTCATAACGATCGCGATAATAATAAGTGAGACCGAGATTCAGAAATCCATTCACGTAGCGTTTGTGAATCGTTGTTGCTTTGGCGAGATATTTTTCTGCTGAGTCCGCATAACGATGAAGTTTCACTGTGTCTTTTCCGAAATCCTTAATCGTATCGCGGCCAATGATCGTATCTCTGCCACGAAACCACAATCCGTAATTCATCAGTTGCGCTCCTGCATTTCCATTGGTGAGAGCGGAGTTTGGATGTTTTTTTACATCGGCACCGAACAGAGAAAAATCATCTCTCCATTCCCTGTTCCTTTTTACCGTTACCATGTATGCAGGAATGCAAATAGCAAGACAAAGCGTAACGAGAATAATATTCTGCGCCGAATTTATTTTTTCAAGCCCCTTAATGATGAGCCATGCTGCTGCCATACAGAATCCGAGTGAAGAATGATAAATGAGACGTTCGCCCATAGTGGCGCCAATATCAAAAACCATATTGTTGATCATCATGAAGAATGCGAAATAAAAAATAAGCGGAAAAGCGAGCGGATGTCTTTGCTTCCATAATTTCCACGTGATCCACACTAATCCTGCATAAACTAAAATGGAAAGCCATACACCGGCATCAAGCATGTGCGAATAGGGAAAGTGGGCGTAGGAATAATCGGAAACAAGTGTGGCCGGCCAAATGAGCAGCCAGAGATAATCATCGAGGCGATTTACTTTCGATGCAAATCTCAGTTCATCACTCTTGGCATACATGTACGGATCATTAAGCACATCCTGGTTTTTCATATTCACCGGCGCACTCGCCATGCCTACTGTACTCAAACGCACCATGAAATAACCGAAGAGTACCACCCCGAAAGGAATGAGTGGTGTCATGGCCTGGCGGAAAGTACGTTTGTGAAAGATCATTACCGAAATGGGAAGCAATGCGATGAGTACAACCGCATATTCTTTCGAGAGCAGTGCAAGAAAAAAACTTGCGCCGCCGAGATACATATCTTTTCTTCGATGCCACAGATCGTATTTGAAATAATAAATAAAAGAAAGTGTGATGAACAGCAGTGAAAAAATTTCATCGCGCGATTTCACATTCGCTACCACTTCGGTATGAATGGGGTGAATGGCAAAAAGTAAAACGCTGAGAAAAGCAATGTCGGTGTTCGCACGGAAAATAAAATGGTGCAGGAAATAAAGCAGCACCACGAGCGAGAGCACGAACCACAATACCTGGAAAACATGGCGAAGCGGGGCGAGTTTGAAATTCGTATGTCTTATATCGAGCGAGACCTGATTGCGCGCGTTGATGAGATTGCCGAGACGCTGATCGTTGATGCCCTGTTTCTGATAATCCGTAATTGAATCGCGCAGCTCGGAGAACCGTTGTCCATAACATTGCCCGAACAATTGTTGCTCAATAGCAAAAGTGATCACCGACAGAGGGCGATAGCGCCCGCCGGAAAGTTGTTGCTCCACTCCCTGGCTCTGGTAATAACTCTTGTAAGCATCATTCGAAAGAATTTCCCCGATGCCGGCAAAACCTTTCTGCACGTACATATTTTCATTGAGAATAATTTCATCATCAAGCGCATAATAATTCTTATAAGTGTTCATGTAAAATACAATGGCAATAACGGAGATGATCACCGCCTGCACGCGGAAATCCCTGATAAAAAACCATCCTTTGCCTGCCAATTCCGGGAGAACAAGTGCCTTGATTTTTGTTTTACCCGCGGCTTTTTTCTTAACGATTATTTTCTTCGCCATAATGAAATACGAAGCTAATAAAGATTTGGTCATTGCCTGCCCGCCCGGGCGCAGGCAGGATCATTGGTCATCGGGACTTTTCAAGAGTACGGCATCCGGCATATTCGGCCCTGAAGAATATGTAACAAATATGTATTTCTGCGTTATACAATAAACATCTCTATGAAAACCACGCGCATTCTCCTCCCGATTTTACTCTTCGCATTATTCATCTCCGCGAAAAAAGAAAAAAAACTTCCGTACGATCTGCATTATGTGGAACAGAACATGGTTTACATTCCAATCCTGTCATTCGTCATCGGATCCGCTGATGAAGACATTCCGGTAAATCATGAAACAAAATCACAGGTGGTGTCTGTCGGATCTTTTTACATGAATAAGTTTGAAATTACCAATGGGCTTTATTGCTATTACCTGCAACAGCTTCAACTTGAAAAAACAGATACCCCCGCTTATCGCCGCGCACTTCCCGACACATTAGTATGGCGCGATCATCTTGCATACAATGAACCTTACGTTGAATATTATCTGCGTCATCCGGCTTATGCAAATTATCCATTGGTAGGAGTACGTTATGACCAGGCAGAAAAATTCTGCGAATGGCTGACAAAAACTTACAACGCATGGCCGGAGAAAAAATTTAAAAATGTAAAATTCGATCTGCCATCAAAAAACCAATGGATGGCCGCAGCGAAAGGCGGATTGGAATTATCTCCTTTCCCATGGGGCGGGCCCTACATGATGAATAAAGACGGCAAATGGATGGCGAACTTCTGCGTCATTGATCAGGGAAGTGTTTACCGGAAAACAGTTCCGGAAGAAAATGTGAATGGAAATAAAGTAGAGAATACTTATCTCGTGGGAATGCGCGGTGGCGAAACGATGGGAATTGCGGGTTCGCTCGACGATGGCGCGTACATCACCGCTCCTGTAAATTCATATTCTGCGAATGGATATGGTTTGTTCAACATGGCGGGTAACGTGGAAGAAATGGTGAATGAAAAAGGAATTACCAAAGGAGGAAGCTGGAAAGATCCGGGATATTACCTGAGAAATGAAGTGGATGAAATTTATACCGACAGCACGAATGTTTCGGCTGAATGCGTGCAGGCCATAGTGGAGCGACTACGGCCAAGAAATGCAACCCCGCCTGCTAAAGGAAAATGGGTCGTGCGTGGGCGGGCAGGGAAGGATGGACAAAAATGGCGCATAACAAAACAGAAGGATGAAATTTAAACAGCCTCTCAGAATTGAGGAATAATTTTTGCAATGACGCACACTCGTAACCACTCGCACCCGCATTGCGATTACGGTTAACTTTGTTCGTCATGCAATTTTTCCGGATCATCGGGCAATTCCTCTCCAACCGTTTCAGTAAACTGATCCTGGCCACAACCGCATTTGCTGCGGCTTACCTGCTCACACTTTCCGTTTCAGAAAATTCTTCGGAACCCACAGTAGAATCGTTCGAAAAAACACTTCATGCAAAAGAGGCCGCGATGCGAACCGAACTCGATTCACTCGTGAAACTGGCGCAGGGAAAAAGTTTTGATGATATTTTCCGGGAAAGGCCGCCGCGTTACAATTCACTTTACAACGACCGCGGATTCGTGCTTTACATTTATTTCGGCGATTCGTTGAAATTCTGGTCCGACAATTCTGTTTCGGTGGAGAATTTAATGAAAGATGTTTGTCTTGATGATCGCATCGTGAAACTGAAGAACGGATGGTTTGATACGCAGAACAGGACCGACAAGCAGGGAAGAACTTATATCGGGCTCATCCGCCTGAAGAACGAATATTCCTACGAGAATCAATACCTCGTTAATTCTTTCGAAAAAGATTTTCAGCTTCCTCCGGAATCTTCCATTGCTACCGGAACGCCGGGATCAAGCAATGCAGTGAAGGGCTCCGACGGAAAATATTTATTCTCACTCGTCTTCAAATCGCAGGGGCCGCCGGAAACTCCGCTCTGGCAACTCGGACTCAACATTGCATTCAACGTCATTGGTTTCATTCTGCTTCTTTTTTTTCTTGACCGTGAAAGTAAAGAGCTGGAAAATTCCATTGGTAAAAACGGTTCATTTCTGATCTTCGTCGCTTCGCTGGTGCTGTTGCGTTTTCTTTCCATCAGGATCCATTTTCCTTCTTCCTTCTATGATCTTGCACTCTTCGGCCCGAAAGATTACGGCGATGCAGAATCGTTCTGGAATTCCAATCTCGGTGATTTCATCATCAATGCAGTGCTTTTACTTTTCATTTGCGTGAAATTCACAAAGCATCTCCGCAAAGTTTCTTTCCCGAAAACCATGAAGCCGGTGAACAGGATCATTCTCGGTTTACTGCTGCTCTGCGTTCCTTCATTCTGCACCTGGGCCATCAATGGAATGATCATCGGGCTGGTGAAAAATTCCGACATCTCTTTTAATGTGAATGATCTTTTCGGGTTGAACAGGTACAGCTATACCGGTTTCGGTTTGATCGCGATCCTGCTCTCGGGATTTTTTATTGTCGTTGACCGTTGCGTGCGTGTATTCCAGCATCTTTTTATTTCTCCTGCTACGCGATGGAATATTTTTATTGCCGCAGCGCTCCTGCAAGCCGGCGTTCTTCATCTTTTCGGAAATGTGGATCTCATTGCCGATATGTGGCCCTACGCAGTGATCCTCATCCTGATGCTGTGGAGAAAAGATCCTGATGAAACGACTTACACTTTCTCTCTTATTGTTTTTCTCGTTTTCATTTTTGCATTCTACACAACCCACATGCTGCTCAAGGAAAGCATGCACAAAGAACACGACAGCCGTGAACTCTTTGCAGAAAAAATTGCGGCGGAACAAGATCCTATAGGCGAACATCTCTTTACTGAATTTGAAAATAAATTGGCGCACGATACTGCGCTTATTCGTTTGTCGCAACCGCCCGGTGCAGATTTCAGTTTATTCGAGAAAAGAGTGAAGCAACAATATTTTTCGGGATACTGGGACCGCTACGAAACAAAAGTTTCTTTCTTCGATACGATGTGCACGCCCATGCTCAAAGGGAACGGAGTGCTTTCCGACAACATCACGAAGTACGATGAGCTCATTGAGAAATTCGGCGTTCCCACGTTCAGCCAGAATTTTTATTACCTCAACAGTACATCCGGCCGCATCAGTTATCTGGTGAAACTTATCCTGCAGGAACCGGGGCATGAAAGTTTTCTCGGCCGCGGAACGCTCATCGTTGAGCTCGATTCAAAACTGATGTCGGAAGAAATTGGTTTCCCGGAATTATTACTCGATCGCGAGTTGGGCATCAACCAGAAACTGCAGAATTATTCTTATGCGAAATACAAGAACGGGCAACTCGTGGGCCATTCCGGAAAATTCCAATATTCGCTTGCGCAAGATCAGTTCGGGAAAGATAATGCGCTGAATAAATTTCATGAAATAGACGGGTGGTGTCATTTAGTGCATCGTCCCGATAAAGAAACGGTGGTCATTCTCAGTAAACCCGATGAAGACTGGCTGAATGTAACAACCAGTTTTTCCTACATCTTCGCCATTTTCAGTTTACTGCTCATCGCGGCACTTTCACTTCGACAGATCCTCACGGTTGGATTTACTTTTTCAAATCTCAGTTTCAAATACAGGATACAGCTTGTACTGGTGATCATCGTTTTAGTTTCTCTCGCTCTTTTCGGAGGAGGATCCATTTATTACATCAAACAACAATATCAGGCGAAGAACAGCGAGATCATCGAAGAGAAAGGGCATTCTGTGATCCTTGAAGTGGAGGAAAAACTTGCAGACACAAAACTCAGGGACAATTACCGCGACTACGCTACTTATGTTCTGAAAATTCTTTCCAATACTTTTTTCACCGACATCAACCTGTTCGATGTAAAGGGAAATCTCTACGCCACATCGCGCCCGAAAATTTACGACGAAGGATTGACGGGAAGGAAAATGAATCCTGAAGCTTATACGCAACTCAGCATCCGCAAACAATCGGAATTCATTCACGATGAGAACATCGGTAACCTCGCTTATCTCTCCGCGTATTTTCCGCTCAAAGACGGAAACGGAAATGTGCAGGCGTATATCAATCTTCCCTACTTCGCAAAACAAAGTGATCTCCAGAAAGAAATTTCTTCCTTCCTCGTTGCGCTCATTAACGTGTACGTTTTCCTTTTTGCTCTTTCTGTTCTCGCGGCAATTTTCATTTCCAATTATCTCACGCATCCACTGCGATTGATACAGGATAAAATGCGCCAGGTGAAACTCGGAAGAAAATCGGATCAGATCGAATGGAAAAATAAAGACGAGATAGGATCGCTCGTGAGCGAATACAACCGCATGATCATGGAACTCGCCACGAGCGCGGAGTTACTTGCACAGAGCGAAAGAGAAAGTGCGTGGAGAGAAATGGCGAAGCAGGTGGCGCACGAAATAAAAAATCCGCTTACGCCTATGCGCCTGAGCATACAACTGCTCGAGCGTGCGTACCGCGACAAGGCGCCCGACATCGATCAGAAAGTAGAACGGTTGACGAAAACAATGCTCGAACAGATCGATACGCTTTCTTCCATTGCAGGAGCATTTTCTGATTTTGCAAAAATGCCGAAACCGAGCAATGAAGAAATGGACCTGCGCTCATTGGTAAAAAATGCAATCGATCTTTTTCATGAAACCAGCGAGCGTACGGATTTTACTTTCAAGGACAATGGGATCAACACGGCAATAATTTTTGCTGACAAGGAACAATTGCTTCGTGTGTTCAATAATTTATTCCGCAATGCGATACAGGCCATTCCCGAAGACCGCAAAGGAAAAATAGAGGTTACACTTTCCCGGCACGGAAAAAATTTCATTGTGGCAGTGAAAGACAACGGCCATGGAATTGCAGATGAAGTGCTCGATAAAATTTTTGTTCCAAATTTCACGACCAAGACCACAGGAATGGGATTAGGACTTGCGATGGTAAAAAATATTGTGGAGAGTTGCAATGGAACCATCTGGTTTGAAACAGCGAAAGATAAAGGGACCACTTTTTCAGTGGGATTCCCGGAGTATGTTAATGAATAATGTATAATTGATAATGAGTAATAATTGGCGGGAACAAATGGAGGTTGTGCTATTACACAACTTGTGTCTACGGCAATAAAAAAGAGACCCGATTTCCCGAATCTCTTCCCTTGTGCTTTTTAATCTAATGCATTCTGCCTGCTGCCGCTTACAACTTCCCGCCCGCCCGCCCGTGCCGGTACGGACGGGGATGACCCGGTCGGACGGCCGCTGTTACCCCCTTCCACCCTGCGCCGGCCAGTATTTCGCTTTCAACACATCATCATAATCATCGGCATAAATTCCGATACGGTCAAATGTTGCGCGCACTTCCGATTTGTCGAGTCCTTCGAGTTCGCGGATCGCTTTGATGTACGCCCACTTTTCGAAAATAGTGAAACCCACTCCGTAAAGCGTGTGATTGATCTCGAGTAATTCTTTGGTGAATGCCGCCTGGTTTTCTACAGGCACTTCACAAATGGGAGCCATGATCTGCATGTATCCTCCGTCAACGGGATTTCCATCTTTGTCTTTCGACTGCCAAACATCGATCCAAACGTTTGCAGAACCAAGGCGCATATTCCAAGTACCGGGTTTTTCACCGCGTGCAGTTGCCGGATCTACGCCGAGATCGCGGATTACTTCTTCCACCAGATTGGTGTAATGATTGATGTGTTCCATGACAATTTTTTTTGAGTTTGTTAGTACTGAGAAAACAACCGCAGTAAATGTACAATTTGTACTGTACGATTTACAATTTATCAGGCCGCCCGGCAGGCAGACAATTTGTGCTACTCCGTATAGCGTAATTTGTATATTCGCGTAATTCGTAATCCCTGCCCGCAGCAGCGCAAGCCCTCGCATTGGCAGGCGGGCGTAGTCTTCGTATAAATCCGTAATCCTCCCTCATGATAGAAGTAAAAGATCTAAAAAAATCCTACGGCACACAGGTGGCGCTCAATGGAATTTCTTTCTCCATTGCCGACGGAGAATTCTACGGTTTGCTCGGACCAAACGGCGCGGGAAAAACAACAACCATTTCCATCATCAGCACCATTCTCGATCCGGACAGCGGAACGATCATGATCAACGGAATGCCGCTCGATAAAAATAAAACTGCATGCAAAAAAATAATCGGCGTTGTTCCGCAGGAGATCGCTTTGTATGATAAACTCACTGCACTGCAGAATCTGGAATTCTGGGGCTCACTGTATGACGTGGAAAAAAATCTGCTGAATAAAAGAATTGATGAAACGCTTGAACTGCTCGGGCTCTCCGACAGGAAAAATGATAAAGTGAAAGATTATTCCGGCGGAATGAAACGCCGCATCAACATCGCCTCCGCACTTTTACACGAACCGAAAATTCTTTTCATGGATGAACCCACAGTTGGTATCGATCCGCAGAGCCGCAATCTCATTTTCGAAGTGGTGGAAAAATTACACAAGCGAGGAATGACCATTGTGTACACCACACATTACATGGAAGAAGCAGAACGTTTCTGCGATCGTATCGGGATCATTGACAAAGGAGAGATCATTGTGCAGGGAACTTTAAAAGAGCTGAGAGATTTTTCGAAAATGAAAGAATCCATTCTTGTACGCTACACAAATGCCGGTAATGGAACGGAACAGAAAATAAAAGATCATCTCAAAGGAGAATACACACTTTCTGACGGAGAAATTATTTTTGCCAGCAACGATCTTCGGTCCGATCTTCCACGCGCCATCAATCAGTGCGCCGAAGCCGGGCTCGAACTTTCGCACATTGACATTCAAAAAGTAAATCTCGAAACCATCTTTTTAAAACTCACGGGAAAACAATTGAGAGATTAGTCAGCCTTCGACAAGCTCAGTCTGACAATCATCCTTACATCAGTTTAAATCCGTAATCCTTCCACCAAGTAATCCTCCCATGATAAAAATCGCTCTCAAAGACATTAAGCTTTTCATCACCGATCGCCGTGCACTGCTGATGACTTTTTTCATGCCTGTTGCGCTCATCTCCATTTTCGCAATGGCTTTTGGCGGAGAACGCGAACACAATGCCAAACCAATGAATTTGCTCGTGGCCGATCTCGATCAGACGAAAAGCAGCAAAGACATTATCACACAAATCGATTCGCTGAAAAATATTTCTGTTACAAGAATTCCGCTCGACTCCGGAACACGTCTTGTGAAAACCGGGGAAGAAAGTGAATTGCTCATTTTCAATAAAGGTTTCGGCGATTCGCTGGAGAATGCAAATCCCCTGCCACTCGAAATGAAATACGATCCTTCTAAAGCAGCAGAAACAGGAATGATGCAGCAGGCGCTCATGAGCAGTCTCATGCGCATGATAGGAAAAGATTTTGTGATGAAACGTGTAATGAAAAAAGTAGAGAAGATGAACGGCGGCGCCCCACTCGACTCTTCAGCAAAATCAAATATGCAGAACATGTTCGCTTCAAATTTCGGCGGCGGTGATAACAGCGGCGGCCCGCCTATCAATATTGAAATGTCATCTGTTGTAGAAGAAAAACAAAGTAGTCCCGGATTGATACAAGCGGTTGCCGGTACTGCGGTGATGATGCTTTTATTCGGACTCGCTGCAATGGGCGCAGGCATGCTCGAAGAAAAAGAGAACGGAACTTTAAAACGTTTGCTTTATTCGCCGGTTAAATCCATTCACATTCTCCTCGGAAAAACTATTGCATCTATCCTGCTCGCGCTTATGCAGCTTTCTGTTTTGTTTCTCTACGCATCATATGCATTTCATCTCGATCTCGGAAAAAATGTTCCTGCGCTCCTACTCATGATGCTCACCACCGCCTACGCCTGCGCAGGATTCGGAATGTTCCTCGCTTCCATTGCAAAAAGTCGCCAGCAGGTGCAAATGCTTTCTTCCATCATCGTGCTTTCCATGTCGGCCATCGGTGGAAGTATGATTCCCACTTTTCTCATGCCTGCGTTTATGCAGAAAATGTCGCTCTTCTCCGTCAACTACTGGAGCATCCAGGGATTTTACGATATCTATTGGAGAAATCTCGCATTCAGCGATACCGCATTTCTGCTTCGCCCGCTCATGTTATTTCTCATCGGAACAGGAATGATGATTCTCAGCCAGGTGTTTTTCAAGAGGAATGTTCTGAAATTAGCTTAGGAAGTTTACAGTTGTCAGCGGCGGTTGTCAGGATTCAGTTGTCAGTTGTCAGGATTCAGAACGTGTCCTTGGAATAAATTTATATCTGTTTATAACCGAATAAAAACGTTTACACTAACGCTGACAACTGCCGCTGACACTGACAACTGACAACTCTTATCTTTACCAAATGAATCGTCCCATCCGTGTTCTCGTTGCAAAAGTTGGCCTCGACGGGCATGACCGCGGAGCAAAAGTGATTGCAAGTTTTTTGCGCGATGCGGGGATGGAAGTTATTTACACCGGCCTTCGTCAAACTCCCGAGATGGTGGTGAATGCCGCGCTGCAGGAAGATGTGGATGTGATTGGCGTAAGTATTCTCTCGGGCGCGCACATGACCGTTTTTCCGAAGATCATGAAACTCATGAAAGAAAAAAATCTCGGCGATGTGCTGCTCACCGGCGGAGGAATTATTCCCGATGCCGATATGAAAAAGCTGAATGAAATGGGAGTCGGAAAATTATTTCCTCCCGGCACCGAAACAAAAACGATCGTCGATTACATGACGGAGTACGTGAAGAATCACCGGAGAAATTGATTTCAATTTTTTTTCTGAATTTTTTTTAGGAGCGCAACTTCTGCTCACTGAATTTTCTGCGTTCCCGTCGCATGCAATCCCGAACGTATTCGGGAAATGCATGCACCGGGGCTAAGCGTTGTCACTGCATCACTTTAAATTTTCTCCTGTGACTTCCTTTGAACTTCGTGGCTTTTCATCAAACGTCAAACATTTTTCAAATTCAGACTGCCGCTGACAACTACTGCTGCCTTCTGCTTTTCACTCTTTCACAAATCTCCGCGTGGAAGTTCCGGAAGAAGTTTTTACGGAAATAAAATAAACTCCCGGATCATACCCTGCAAGATTTATCGTTTCATTCAATTCGACTGCTGCGGAAACTGATTTCGTGAAAACAGTTTCGCCAAGAATATTTGAAACCGTGATCGTTGCAGAAACAGAATTTGCAAATGTTTCTTTCACCGTCAGAAATTCAGTGGCCGGGCTCGGGAATAAATTCAGATTACTTTTTACTGACGGATCCTGCACGCCGGTCGTAAATGTGATTGTCACCACCTGGCAAGACATGCATCCATTCGCATCCGTCACACAACAAGTATAAGATCCTATGCATTGATTGGTGATCGTTGCTGTCGTTTGTCCGCCCGGCGACCACACGTACGTGTAAGCAGGATTTCCACCCGTTGCAATTGCAGAGGCAGATCCATCACAGCAGGAACTACAGGAAGCAGGAACAGTTGAAGTATTAACGCTGAGCGCTGTTGGCTGGGTGATTATGAAGGTTTGTGTTATAGTACAACCATTCGCATCCGCTATCGTACACGTATAGCTGCCCGGGCAAAGTCCGCTGGCAGTAGAGGTGGTTGTTCCTGTAGGCGCCCACGAATAAGTATAACCCGGCGTACCACCGGAAACAATTACCTGAGCAACTCCATTACAATTACCATTACAGGTAACATTCACCTGCGATGGAGTTACTGCGAGCGGTGTTGGTTGTGTTATGGCAACTGTAGAAGTGGCTGTCGCACCAACAGCATCCATAACTGTAACGGTGTAATTGCCGGCGCACAATCCCGGTGCAGTTGGCGCTGTTCCTCCTGCGGGTGACCATGAGTAAGTATAAGGCGCAGTTCCCCCGCTTGCTGTTGCCGTAGCCGTTCCGTTGCATTGCCCGTTACACAAAACATTCGTGTGCGAAGTGGTAACAGTAAGAGGAGAAGAACAGGAAACAACAATTATTCCTGAATAATAACTGGTGTTGCAATAGCACGTAAAATTATAATTGCCCGCACAGGGAACTACCGTGTAAACAGGAGTTGTAGTGTTGATCGGAAAGTACCATGGAGTAGCACAAGCAGGAATGAGGGTAGATCTAACGCTGTCTGAACATCCGCCCCAGGTCCATTTTATACTGTCGCCGCAAACTGCGGTGGTAGTCGTAGGATTTATTCCTGTACAATAAACGAATATCGTATGCTGCGTTGCGTTTGCAAAAAAAGTTGCGCATGCAAATAATAGGATGGAGTAGAATTTTTTCATGTGAAGAAGGATTAGAGGGTTAATTTGCCATAGTGAATATAGTAAAAAACGGCATAGGTGCAGCAGGCCATAGTGGAGCGACTACGGCCAAGAAATGCAACCCCGCCTGCTAAAGGAAAATGGGTCGTGCGTGGGCGGGCAGGGAAGGATGAACAAAAATGGCGCATAACAAAACAGAAGGATGAAATTTAAACAGCCTCTTATACCACGGCCCAATAATTGAATTTCCCAATCCTTGAATCTTTGAATCTTGAATCTTTGAATTCTTGAATTTCATTGGCACGATTTTTACATAGATTTACTTACCTAATCACGCACAATGCATCTCCGCTGCACAACTTCTCTTTACTGCTTACTGCTTTCTGCCTCCTGCCTTCTTCTTTTTTCCTGCGAAGGCGACGTTCGTTTCACAACACAACAACCGAATTCTGTTCCTGCACTCAAAGAAGTTCCCGCTTCCCTGCAGGGCGATTATGTGAGCAACAACGATTCTCTTTATGTGCGCGCAAATTCCATGACACTCATTCGGCCCACGCGCATCACTATTCCCATTGCTGATACTTCCAAAATTGGTTTATCGAAAGGCAAAAACGGAAAGTATTATTTCAAAGCAGGAGAAGACCGTTACGTGGAAAAAATGAATAATGATTCTGCAACGATCGTCACGCGTAACACACAGGTTTACAAACTGGGGAAAGATACCGTGCTCAAAATTTTCAACGGCGATTACTGGCTGAGCATGAAAAATATTACGGCCGATAATAAAGAGGAATGGAAAGTAATGCAGATCACGCTGCACAAAAATAAATTGTCGATCGCTGTTCCTTCGTTGCCTAAAGACGAAAAAAGAAAAATGTCGGACCGCATGGATGAAAAAAAATCAACCGTAGATTCCACCGGCGTTTTTTCATGCGTTACTCCATTCACACGATCTTCCGATCAGACCTATTACGTAGTGGCGGCCACACCGGATCAACTGAAAAATCTCGATCGCCGCGGGCTCTTCCGTCCGGTTGCTACATTCGATAAAGTGAAGTGATTCAGAATTATTTTCGCTGAAACTTGCTCCGTATTGTTTTTCCGCATTATATTTGCGCCGGTAAACATGAAAACACCGCAATTCCATAACCAATCAAAGATCAACTGCAACATGTGTTGCATGATCATACCTTAACCGGAATTGCCAATCAATAAGAAAAGCTTTTCCGTTATGCGGAGAAGCTTTTCCCTTTTAATACCAACTCACAAAAAAATATTTCAAAGAGAATCAACATGAAAACTGCGACGAACCACTTCCACTCCACTTACATGTGCGCAAGCATGTGTATGTGCTGCTGCATGCGCAGTAGCCCGGGAGTGTTGTATTCGTCGTGAAGTTGATTGTTGGTGTGTTGAGCGAAGCCCTCCCGGTAAAACGAGAGGGCTTTTTCTTTTGCGAATTACGAATCATACGGATATACGAATTACAGATCAGTGCGAAACCAGGAATATCAACAAAGCAACAACGGGTTGGCCAATGGCCGGCTCCGATAAAAAATAATCTAAAAATTCTCTGACATGCAAAGCTTCAGAACAGAACTCGAAAATATTACAACGGACAAAACAACGCTTGTAGAACGCGACATTATTGATCTCGAAGAAAAGATCCGGCTTTTCCGCAATGGAACTATGGATCCTGAAAAATTCCGTTCGCTCCGTCTCGCGCGCGGCGTGTACGGCCAGCGCCAGCAAGGCGTGCAGATGGTGCGCATAAAAATTCCGTACGGAAAAATTTCTCCCGGTCAGTTGCGCCGCATCGCATCGCTCTCCGATGAATTCTCCAATGGGAATCTTCACCTTACCACGCGTCAGGATATTCAGCTGCATCACATTTCACTTGACGATACGCCGGAGCTCTGGGAAAAACTCGAACGCGGTTACGAAGAAGAAGGGATCACTTTGCGCGAGGCGTGCGGAAACACAGTGAGAAATGTAACCGCTTCTCCTTCGGCAGGAATTGATCCGGAGGAACCGTTCGATGTAACGCCTTACGCTGATGAATTGTTCCGTTATTTTTTGCGCAATCCTGTTGGCCAGGACCTGGGCCGCAAAATAAAAATTGCATTCTCTTCTTCTGAAAAAGATTCTGCATTCACTTTCATTCACGATTTTGGTTTTATTCCGCGCGTAGAAATTTCCGGAAATAAAATAATCCGAGGATTCAAAGTGCTGATCGGCGGAGGGCTCGGCGCACAACCATTCCCCGCAGAAACGGCTTTTGAATTTTTGCCGGCCAATGAAATTATTCCATTCACAGAATCTGTTCTCCGGGTATTCGATCGCTATGGCGAAAGAAACAACCGTCACAAAGCGCGGTTAAAATATCTCGTGGACAAGATCGGCCTCAGCGAAATTCTTCGTCTTGCAGCAGAAGAAAGAAAAGTGCCGGGAAATTTTATTTCTTCAGTGAAGCCGGCAGAAGCGATCTTTGAAAATAACCATGCGGAGGTTTTTACCACCTTCCGCATTTCGGGAACCAGCGAATATTCTTCCTGGCTGAAAGCAAATGTGTGGGAGCAGAAACAGAAAAATAGTTTTGCTGCCGGTGTAAAAATCCCGCAGGGAAATATTTCTTCAGTGCTTGCAAGAAAATTTTCCGCAATTGCGGAGCGTTATGCGTCGAAAGATATCCGCATCACTCCGGGACAGAGTTTTCTTCTTCGTTTCATTCCTAAAAATGCATTGCCCGCATTATTTCATGAGCTGAAAAACCTGGGGCTTGCTTCATCCGGATCAGATGCACTCGGAGATATAACTTCCTGCCCGGGAACCGACACGTGTAATCTCGGAATTTCCAACAGCACCGGCGTTTCCGCCGAACTGGAAAAAATAATCAGCGAAGAATTTCCGCATCTCGTTGCAGAAAAAAATATCCGCATCAGGATCAGCGGCTGCATAAACAGTTGCGGACAACATGGGCTCGCCCAGATCGGTTTTCACGGAAGTTCGCAGAAAGCCGGCGAGCATGTTATTCCCGCCCTGCAGCTTTTACTCGGTGGTGGAGCAACGGGCAGTGGCCCTGGAAGAATTGCAGAGAAGGTGATCAAATTTCCCTCGAAGCGCGCTCCTGCCGTGTTGAGAATTCTTCTTTCCGATTTCGAAGTGAATTCGAAAAATGAATCGTTCAACGATTATTATGACCGCGCCGGAAAAAATTATTTCTATCATTTACTAAAACCGGTTGCAGACACAACTTCACTTAGCGACGAGGAGTTCATAGACTGGGGACAGGAAACAAAATTTGAAACGGCGATAGGCACAGGCGAGTGCGCGGGCGTGAAGATTGATCTTGTTTCTACACTGTTGTTCGAAGCAAAAGATGCACTTGCCGCTTCAGAAGAAAATTTTAATGAGAAAAAATATTCAGACGCTTTGTACACCGCTTACAACGCATTCATTCACGCCGCGAAAGCATTGTTGCTCGACAAAAATGTTTTGGTGAATACGCATCACGGCGTGTTGTCCGATTTTGAAAAAAATTATGGAGAACATCCCGCTTTCCGTTCGGTAAATAATTTCAGTGAATATGTTCTTCGCTTCAATCGCCATGCGGCAACGGAATTGTTTGCACGGATCTATCTGAACGATGCAAAAGAATTTGTTTTCACTGTAGAAAACTATCGCGAACAACAAAAAGAATTATCCAACTTGAATCTCAACTGAAAATGAAAAACATCATCAACCATTTTTTCAAACGTAAAAATCATTAACTCAAAACTCGAAACAATGTCATACGAAAATAGACAACCAAAGATCACGCTCGTAGGCGCAGGCCCGGGCGATGCAGAACTCATTACACTCAAAGGCATCAATGCACTTGGTGATGCCGATGTTGTTCTTTACGATGCGCTCGTGAATGAAGAATTGCTGAAATATGCGCCGATGAATTCGAAAAAAGTTTTTGTCGGGAAACGCGACGGACAACATTCCTACACACAGGAACAGATCAACACGCTGCTGGTCGATTACGCGTACACACACGGGCACGTAGTGCGCCTAAAAGGCGGAGATCCATTTGTATTCGGCCGCGGCATAGAAGAAATTGAATTCGCAGAATCGTTCAATATTCCTGTAGGATGGATCCCCGGCATTTCCAGTTCCATCGGCGTTCCTGCTTCACAGGGAATTCCTGTTACGCATCGCGGAATAAGTGAAAGTTTTTGGGTGATCACGGGAAGAAATTCAGAAACCCGCCCGGACGGCACGGTCGGACAGGGAAAAGTTCCGGAAGATGTAAAACTCGCTGCAAAATCAGAAGCAACGGTAGTTATCCTGATGGGTTTGAAAAAACTTCCTGAGATCATAAAAATTTATCAGTCGTTTGGCCGCGGAAATTTACCGGTTGCGGTGATACAGGACGGAACATTGCCTTCAGAAAAAATTGCGATCGGTTCCATCGATACGATCGTGCACGCAGTAGAAGCAGAAAATATCGGCGCTCCTGCAGTGATCGTCATTGGCGAAGTGGTGCGGAAAAATCCGCAGGCAGCTTATTTACTTTCGCTCGAAGATCATTTGCTGCAATCGTAATTCCTAAGCGAAAAAATATGAATTTTGCAGTCCCATACGAAGTGGAATTGAAAGAGAAAGAAACCGAAACGGAATCGAATGAACTTTTCCCTGTTTTTCTGAAACTGGAAGAACTGCGTGTGCTGCTCATTGGCGGGGGGAATGTTGCGTTGGAAAAACTGCAGGCCATTCTATCGAATAGTCCATCGGTTGCTATCACGCTCGTTGCAACAGATATCAGCAAAGAGATCGTCGATATTTCAAGAGAGTTCACAAATCTCATTCTATTTGAAAGAGAAGCGATCATTATGGATTTTGACGAGACCGATCTTGTTTTCATTGCTATCAACGATCGTCTTGCTTCTGAAGAACTCGCGGAAGAAGCGCATCGCAGAAATCTGCTTGTGAATGTGGCTGACACGCCGGAGCTTTGTGATTTTTATCTGTCGTCTGTCGTGCGCAAAGGAGATTTGAAAATTGCGATCTCTACCAATGGAAAATCGCCGACACTTGCTAAACGTTTGCGTGAAGTGCTGGATGAAAATATTCCGGCTGAAACGAATGATTCCATCAATCAGCTCAACAAACTAAGAACAACGCTCCGCGGTGATTTCGCCGAAAAAGTAAAAGTGCTGAACAAAGCCACGGCAATTCTTATCGAGCGCAAAGACAAGAAAAAAGTTTTCCGCCGTCGGGTGAGAACCGCTTTTCTTTATTCCATTTCCATTCTTGCGTTGCTGATCACCGGCCATCTTCTCTTCACAATTATTCCCTTTCATTCGATCGGGAATGCAACTGTCGGATTATTTTCTTCCGTCGATTCGCAAATCCTGTGGTGGATACTCGGCGGATTTATTGCACAGATGATTGATGGCGCACTGGGAATGGCTTATGGTGTGAGCACAACTACATTTTTACTTTCATTTGGTGTTGCACCGCAGATCGCGAGTATGAGCATGCACGCCAGCGAAATTTTTACAACGGGAGCTTCTTCGCTTTTTTACATGCGCTATCGCAACATCAACGTAAAACTTTTCAAAAATCTTTTTGTTCCCGGCGCAATTGGTGCGATCATCGGCGCATGCACATTATCGTTGCTGAAAAAATATATGTTCTATGTAAAACCTGTCGTCGCTGTTTACACACTCGTATTGGGAATTCTCATTCTGCGTAAAGCCATTGTATCGCGCATCATCCAGAAGAAAAAATTCAATCGGATCTGGCCGCTTGCTGCCGCAGGAGGATTTCTCGATGCTGCGGGCGGAGGCGGATGGGGGCCAATCGTGACTTCGACGCTCGTCGCAGGCGGGCGCGACCTGCGTTACACGATCGGGAGTGCGCACGCGGCAAGATTTTTTGTTGCGCTCATGGCAACGATCACTTACATCTGTTTGCTGGGCATCGGGCAATGGGAAATAATTCTCGGACTGATCATTGGTGCGGCTATCGCAGCGCCCATCTCGGTGTGGCTATCAACAAAAATTTCAGTACGGAACGGATTGATCCTTGTAGGATTTGTGGTGATCATCATCAGTATCCGCATCCTGATTACGACCTTTGTAAAATGACGATCGGGGAATTGAACGAAAAATATATTCTGTTGACGCCGGGACAACGCGTGAAAGAATTGTACAACGATTTTGATCGCGTGCTTTTTACTTCATCATTCGGTACTACGTCGGCTATTCTTCTCCATTTGTTCAGCAAAGAAAATCCAAAACAGAAAATTCATTTTCTCGATACCACTTATCATTTTGCAGAAACACTGCAGTACAAAGATCAATTGGAATCATTGCTGAATCTCGATGTGATCACGGTATTGCCTGAAGAATGGAAAAACAAATTCACCAATGAAGATCAGACCTGGTCGAAAGATCCTGACCTGTGCTGCTCCATCAATAAAGTAGAACCGCTCGATAAAATAAAACCCGATTTCCGGATATGGGTTTCCGGACTGATGCAATCGCAGAATTCTTACCGGAAAAAAATGAAGATCTTCGAAGAGAAAGACGGGATCATCAAGTTTTACCCGATCATCGATTTTACTTTTGAAGACGCCAGGAGTTACATGAAGAAAAATAATTTACCATCACATCCGCTCGTCACGCACGGATTCGCCTCTGTCGGCTGCATTCACTGCACTGTAAAAGGAAGAGGGCGCGAAGGAAGATGGGTGAACAGGAATAAAACGGAATGCGGATTGCATCTATAATTTACCAATGGATTTTATTTAACCTTAATCAACTTAACAAATACAACCAACGAATAAACTGAATCAACCAATCATGACAGATAACAACAAAATAAAAGTAGCGCTCTTCGGGTTCGGATGCGTGGGACAGGGATTGTACGATGTACTCAATCACTCAGAAGTTTTGCAGGCCGACATCAGCCGGATCTGCGTGAAGGATCCGAAGAAAAAAAGATCGGTGGAAATGTCGCTCATTACTTACGATAAGAATGATATTCTTGATCGCAACGATCTCGACGTGGTGGTGGAAATGATCAACGATACTGAAGAAGCTTTTAAGATCGTGAAGCGTGCGATGGAAAATAAAACTTCGGTGGTGAGTGCAAGTAAAAAAATGCTGGCGTCTTATTTCGAAGAATTGTACAAACTACAGCAGGAAAATAATGTGGCGCTCATTTACGAGGGATCGGCCGGCGGAAGTATTCCCATCATCCGCACGCTCGAAGAATATTATGACAATGAGTTGCTCAGTTCGCTGCGTGGAATTTTAAACGGAACCACCAATTACATTCTCACCCGGATGGAACTGGAAAGCAAAGATTATTCTGATGTGCTTAAAGACGCGCAGAAAAGTGGTTTTGCCGAGATCGATCCATGGCTCGATGTTGCAGGATTCGATACACTTTACAAATTATGCTTGTTGAGTGTGCATGCCTTCGGTGTGATTCTCAAACCGGAAAATGTACTCGCGCTCGGAATTCAGAATATAACTTTCAACGACATCCGCTACGCGCGCGAAAAAGGTTTGCGCATAAAATTAGTGGCGAGCGCTGCAAAAGCGGGAGATGCTTTCCGCGTGTACGTGATGCCGCGGTTTGTAAAAGCAAACGATGAACTTTTTAAAATTCTTTACGAGTACAACGGCATAGAAGTAGAAGGCGCATTTTCCTGCACGCAGGTGTTCACGGGCAAGGGCGCGGGCGCGCATCCAACCGGGAGTGCTGTGCTCTCCGATATTTCTGCATTGACCTACAACTATAAATATTCTTACAAGAAACTGAAAAAGCTGCAACATACACTTGGCAAAGAATACAACGGAGAAAAATTATTGGACACTGATTTTGATCTGCGTGTTTACATTCGTTACAACAACGAAAGTGAACTGAAAGATTTCGATATAAAAAATGTGGTGGAGGAATACCGTTCGCCGGGAATGAATTTCATCATTGCTGATGTCGGATTCCGTTCGTTGTACAAACAGAAAGGAAATAAAGAGTCGAGAGTTTTTGTTTGTGCAGTGGAGTGAGGGGGGTGAATTACCAATCGTACAGATATGCGAATTACGGATGCGGGAATTACTTATTAAAGAAAATTACGAAAAGTTCGGGTGTTTTCGTGGTGATGTTTTGTAGATTAGAGGAAGAGACCCGGAATATATTTCAGTTAGCAAAGTACTGATGCCACATTTTAATTCCATTCCTCATGAAAGAAAAAGAATCTGATTTTTTAACGCATACGCAAAGAGTGGGATTCGTTTCTGCCGTATTTCCGCTTACCAGCATTCTTCTCATCGCAGCTGTTGCGGTGACCGCAACTAACAAATGGGCTTGCATTGGCGTTTGGTTTTTGTTTTTATCTATAGGCATTGGTTTTCTGAAACTGGGTATTCATTTTGACCAACAGCGTTTCTTCAAAATAAGTTCTGCATTACTGAATTCCTTCAACTTATTTCTGATCTGTTGGTTTGCCGGACCTAATTCACCGGGATTTCTTATTGGAATAACCTTCATCGGCGCCAATGTACTTTCTTCCACTCATCGCGGCGATCTTCTCGTTACGCTGGTCATTGCGTTGGGAATGATCAGTTGGGGATCTTACCTGACCGGAAAAAAACCGACTGAAATATTTATGATTCTGATGGTGCTTATTTGTGTTATTATCATTCTGTTCCGGTTGCTCCAGTTCACACTTTTCCAGGGGCGGGAGATTCTTTCGGCAAATAAAAAAATTGAATTGCAGAAAGAGATCATCGAAGAAAAAAACAAAGAGTTACTCAGCAGTATCCGTTACGCAAGAAGAATTCAAACTTCTCTTCTACCTACAGACCGTTATATCGGGAAATGTATTGCTCGGTTGAAATTGTGTTGAATCGGGGAATAAATTACCTGCGGACTGGCGAATCTGTTATCCTAAAAATGAGTTAATAAGTGCCGGGGTCCGATTCGAATACTCGATCAATTCGTAATTCGTACTCTTGTAAATTTTTTCGCCCACCAGATCAGGTAGAACTGTAGCGGAATTCTCACGACAGAGATCCAGAACCATTTCTCATTGGTTCCATAAAAAGATATCGTCATCGGGATGTGAATGAGAAAAAAGAAAACGACGAGCATGGCGATAATGAGCCAGGCGGAAATTTTTCTTGTTTGTAAAGGATATAAAAAAACTCCAAGCAGAATTTCAATTATTCCGCTTACGAAGATGAGCAATGAATGCTGCGGGATCCACAGCGGCATTAATCTGTTGTAGAATTCAGGATTGATGAAATGATAGATTCCCGCCAGTATGTAAAGTGGCGGCATTAACCAGAATAATATTTTTCTTGTTGACATATATTTTTTTCATACCGGAATCGTGCGGTGGTCATTGAGAGCGTAGCGCTGCAATCTTGCGGGAGGCATGTGGAGTACTCACTCTATCCCGCAAGATTGCTTCACCCTGTTCGCAATGACCACGGCACGATTTCGTACTCCATAATAAAGTCGTCCTGCACATCGGTTCCGAAAATGAATTTGACGCTGCCGGTAATTTTGAAATTCCATTTTTTGTAAACTGCAATAGCTCCTTCGTTCTTCTGCCACACACCGAGTTGAATTTTATCATACCCGCGTTCGGTTGCGAAGGAAACGCAATGGTCGAATAAAAGTTTCCCGATGCCTTTTCCTGCATGGCCGACTGAAGTATAGAATCGTAATATCTCAATTGGTTTTTCTGCATTCACATTATTTTCCTTAGGGAACAAAGCAAGTTTCAGGTAAGCCATCAACTCTTTATTTTCTTCCACAACAAAAAAAACATTTACAGGATCGGAAAGTTCGAGGTGAATATTTTCCGGCGAGAAATTTTTTTCAACGTACATCTTCATGTCCGTCTCCGTATTGAATTTTTCATACGCATTACAAAATGTGGAGATGGAAAGTTCACGGAGTTTTTCTGCGTCCGTGATCACAGCTTGCCTGATGATCATTTTCAATTGGTAAAATACTGCGGATAATTGTGCCGGTTGATGAACCGGCCGTAATTTTCCGTTTCGTAGATCCGGCTGTCGCGCAATGAAACTTTGTCGAAAATTTCTTCTATTCTTTTGCACGCTTCGAAATCTTCCGGAAAAACTTTCCACCATTCGCCAGAACCAATGGTATTGCTCACTGCGATCCAGAAATATTCTTCTGCAACGAAAATGAAACACTCTGCCTCCGCGATCATTTTCCATTTGGGTTGGGCAAGATCGGGAAACGATGGAATGGGATCAGGAAGATCGACGGAATTTTTTTTACCAATTGGTAATTCCGGCCGGAATATTTTCTCATTCTCTTTTATCGCTCGTAATTCAACACCAATGGACGAAAGTTTTCTGAGAAGATCATCTTTCCCGCTATGCCGGAATGTTACAACGAATTCATCGCCATCTTTCACAAATTCATTCAGTCCGCCGCGGGCAAAAGTAAAATACTTCAGCTCATTCATCCATTTCGTGATGAGTGGCCGCTCGTAGTTGCCAAAAACAATTCTATCCGGAAATTTTTCTGCCATCGCTGTTCTTTTATTTTTCAGTGACCACTTGTAGTATATCCTTCGGATCACAAAGCGAAATTACGACGATAAGAAGTAACGCCCCCCAGGTAATGGTTTTAAAATGCTGTGTAATGTCATTGTAATGCCGGCCAATGAGTCCGTCGGTAGTGAGTGTCATTAACAAAAATGAAAAAAGAAGCAGTACCATGCACGATATCCATTTTGTTCTTTTCTCATTGAGTGTTCGCACGCGCATCATGTAATACGTGACATACGCGCACGCAGGAAGGAGGAGATAAAATGCATATTTCTGCTGGTGCGGAAAAATGAGCGGGATCACCATGAGGATGTAACTCACTTCACGCAACACATGAAGATCGCCGCGGGAATTATTTTTTTTCACGCCAAGAAAATACAGTGTCCACGCGATGATCGCAAAACGAATAACGTTCGTGATCATTCCCGCTGCCTCCGGTGAAAGCGAAAGAATATTTCTCGTGATCGGCAGATCGCCTTGCGTTGGGGTAAATAAAGAAGGAATGAGCGCTGTAAGACTGTGAACATATTTATCGGCTTCTATCGTGTGTGTAGTTTGCGCCGGGTTGATCACACTCCACCATTCGTGAAGCAGAAAATCATTGAAACTGATTCCGATAAAAATTGCAGGAAGAAAAAGATAAATGACAAAAAATACTGTGGTGAATAATGCGGGAATAAATTGCCTGCGGTAAACCAGGTAAGGAACAATCACCACAGGAAGTAATTTAATATTGATTGCGAGTGCAAGTAGCGCGCTTCCGTAAATATTTTTTTTCTTTTCAAACAGCGAAAGACTTTCGAGTACTGCCCAGAGAATAAAAACAGTCATCTGTATGAGCGAGAAATTATAGAGCACAAAACGAAAGACCATTGCAAATGAGATGAGCAAAAAAAATATTTTTTGCTTTTCACTGAACATGCTCAGATCAAATCTTCTTTTAATGAGCACCCACGACCGCACGAGCCAGAACACAGAAGCAGACAGCCAGAGAAATTTCGGGATGAATGGCGAAATGAAAGTGAACGGAACCAGGATCGTTGCCCAAAGCGGACTGTAATAATACAATCCCGAAACATCGGGCGCAGAAAAGAGCGATACATTATAAATGTCTTTGTGCCGGCTGAGGAGTTGTGATGCTTCGAGAAATATTTTAAAATCGCCGTACGCGCGCGCCTGCATGATGACGAACGCGAGTGCGAGAAAAATTCCCACAGCAGAAAATATTTTTTTGTAAGAAATTCTGTTCATTCCGGGAATGGATCAGACTCTGATTCCGATCACCAGCATGTCGTCTACCTGCTCGAAGGTTCCTTTCCAGTTTTCGATGGCCTGGTCGAGTATGCGGTGCTGGTCTATCATTTCCTGATCCTGCATATTGAGCAGTAAAGCTTTCATCTGAGAGAGTTTGAATTTTTTTCCCTGCGGGCCGCCGAACTGATCGGCATACCCGTCAGAGAAAAGATAAATGGTATCGCCCGATTGCAATTGAACAGTTGTATCCGAATAATTTTTCGCGCTTTCTTCCTTGAATCCGCCAATAGAAATCTTGTCGGCCTTGTATTCATGGAATTGTTTTCCGCGAAACATATAAATGGAATTGAATGCGCCCGCATATTTCATTTCGAGCGAATCAACATCAATGCTTGCCAATGAAATATCCACACCATCGCGCACCTGTATATCGTCGATCGTATGCCGCATTTTTTCACTCATCGCTTTGTTCAGTTCGTCGAGCATCTTCGCGGGTGTTGCATTTGCATTTGCTTCGAGGATCTGCAGAATAAGATCGTTGGTGAAAATGCTCATAAACGCGCCGGGAACGCCGTGTCCGGTACAATCCACTGCAGAGATCAATGCTCTTCTTCTTCCATTCGCATTCAACAACCGATAGAAATAAAAATCGCCGCTCACAATATCTTTCGGTTTGTAGAGAATAAAAGATTCTGTGAATTGTTTTCTGAGTTCGCGGCTCGGCAGCAGCATGGTATCCTGCAAACGTTTTGCATACTTGATACTGTCGGTTACTTCTTTGTTTTTCTGCGCGAGTTCTTCGTTCTTCAAAGCAAGTTCCAGTGTGCGCTCCTCTACTTTTTCCTCGAGTATTTTTTTCTGTTTTTTGAGATTTGTTGTTCTCCATTTATCAAAACCGTAAATGCAGAACAGCACGAAGAGAATCATGATCACATAAAAAGTTGCGGTTTGCCAGAATGGCGGGCGAATGAAAAATTTATAAACGACCGGGGCCGCATTCCATTTCCCGTCATTGTTACACGCCTTCACTAAAAAAGAATATTCTCCGGGAGGAAGATTGGAATAAACTGCTTCGTTGTAATGCGTAGGCAGCGGCGACCAGTCTTTGTCGAATCCTTCGAGCTTGTACTGGTATTTTACTTTCTCCGGATTCGTCAATGAAATTCCCACGAATTGAAATGTGATGTGATTCTGATCGTAACTGAATTTCCCATCTTGCGGAAAATCTGCATCACGCATAAAAATTTTCAATCCGTTGATGAAGGTCAATGGTTCCGTTTCGTTTTTGCGATCTTCTTTCGGATCGAATTTAACTGCGCCCATAATCGTTCCGAACCACAACGCCCCGTCTTTTCCCAATGAAGCAGCGTTCGGATTCACTTCCACACCGAGAAATCCTTCGCTCTTTCCATAATGAATGAAGCTGCTGTCCTTGCGCACAAAACGATCGAGTCCCCTGCTGTTTCCCACCCAGATATTATTATCGTTGTCGCAAATAATGGCATACGGCGAATCGGTGCTCATGCCGTTTTTCATGGTGTAATTTTTAAAAGTTCTTCCATCAAATTCATAAATGCCGCCGCCATAAGCGCCGAACCAGATGTTGTGATCTTTATCTTCATTGATGGTGAGAATAAAACGATGAACAATGCCGCTCGATTCATCGTACTTGGTGAATGCTTTTCCATCGTACGCAGAAAGATATCCGCCGAGAGAACCAAACCAGATGGTGCCGCGACTGTCGCGGAAAATCCGGTAAACGTTATTTCCGCCGAGTCCATCTTCTATTGTGTAATTGCGGAACGTTTTTGAAAGCGGATCAAAACGCGAGGCACCTTCTTTCGTTCCTATCCAGATATTTCCATGGCCATCGCTGTTGATCGCGTACACAACATCGCCGGCGAGCCCGTCTTTCGTACTGAACGTTTCGAATTTATCGGAGCCGGGCGAAAGGCGGCTTACTCCACCGTATCCTGTTCCCACCCAAAGTGTATTCGATTCATCTTCGAAGAGCGAAAGAATAACATTTGTTCCGAGTCCGTCGGCAGTGGAATAATTTTTTGTCGTGAATTTTTTTTCGCCCGTTTCAGGAACCGTGTAAAAAGTAAGTTTCGTTAATCCGTCATTCGTTCCCAGCCACACATTTCCATCATGATCAACGCAAGTGGCCCACACAATATCATTATTCAATTGATCGAGACGATCGAACAACTGGAATCGTTCTCCGCGATATTGATTCAACCCCACATCCGTTCCGAGCCACACATTTCCTTCGCGGTCCTCGAGCATGCAATTCACATTAAAATAATTCAGTCCCTGGCGGGTGTTGTATTCTTTCACAACCGCATGATCGAGCGCATACAAAAGATTATTGGTAGAAACCGCCGGAGAAATTTTCACGGCTCCTCCCCCGGTTGTACCGAGCCAGAAATTTCCGTGCGTGTCCTGCGTGATCTCATTGATGAAATCGGAACCCGTACCTTCTGCACTTCCGAAAACTTTCATGGTAGCGGCGAGCGTAGAAACATTCCTGTTCACGAATCCCGAAGGCAATTGCAGCACCACAGCGCCTTTGTCGCCGGTGCCTATCCACATTTCCGATCCGTCTTTCGAAAGTTCGAGCGCAGTGATCACGTCGCTTGCAAATCCGCGGGCTGCATTGAAATTTACATACGATGCCGGCGAACTGATATCGCCTTTCGTATCGCAGATCGTGAGCCCGTGATCAGTTGCGATCCACATGTTGCTGCTCTTGTCCATCGCGAGATCATACACATTCGAACTCGCAAGTCCATCTTTCACATTCAACGCAAACATTTTATTTTTTGCAGGATCATAAATAAAAATTCCGGAACCTTCTGTTGCGATCCAGAAATATCCCTGCTCATCTTCCGTGATCGCGGTCACGGTATGAAAACGCGTGTACTCTTCGAGATTGAGACTTTCGAATTTTCCTGATTTCACATTGTAGCGGCTCACCCCACCTGCCCAGTGTCCGAACCAGATATCGCCTTTCGCATCTTTATAGGAAGCGGTGATCCAATCTTCAGCGAGTCCGTCTTTCTTCGAGAAATTCTGAAAGGTAAGCCCGTTGTATTTTGATAATCCCGCAAGTGTTCCGATCCACAAATTACCATTGTCGTCCTGCACGAGCGTCTGCACCTGCGACTGCACGAGTCCCTGCTCTACGCCGTAATTGATGAAACTCGTCGTTTGTGCGTGAACGAAAAAAGAGAAGGAAAGAAAAAGAAGAGTGAATAATTTTCTGATCATAAAATTTCAGCCGCGTTTGTGACGGAATAATTCTGCTTCGTAAGTTTTACTGTCGATCTCCAGTCCATCGTGGTAATAATATTTACTTCCCCACAGGTATTCATCGGTGCGGAAAATAGTGCGTTTACCGCCGGGCCAACTGATGACGGTGGAAGTAGCGGTGGAAAGTAATTCGTCTTCGGTAGTGACGACGATGTTCGGTGAAGGAGAATAATTGAGTTGCGAAGAAAGCACAACAGGTTTCAATTGATTGGCGCGGATATCTTTTTCTATTTGTGCTTCTGTTCTCACGAGGGCGCTCATCTGTTCTTCTTTGATCTGTTTATTTGCTTTTGTTTGTTTGGTGCGTTCCTTATCCTGTTCGATGAGAAAATCATTCTGTGCTTTCACTTCGGCTTCTTTCCTCATCACTTGCACGACCGAACTTCCTTCGGCATCTTCTTTCATTTTATTGTATTTCTCAAGATTATTCTGCCGTTCACTTTCCGCAACGAGTTTGAGCAGGTTGTTTTCATACTGCGCTTTAATATTTTTATTCTGTTTTTCGCGATTGAGTTTTTCTTCTTTTTCTTTTTCGAGTTTCACTGCGTCCGATTCCGGTGCAGCATCTTCCTGTGGCTGGTTGTTATTTGCATTTGCATCTGTTGCGTGTTGTTTCTGCTTTGCTTCTTCCTCTGCTTTCTTACGGTCGTCGTCTTCTTTCTGCAAGCGCTGGCGTTCCTCTTCATCTTTCCGCGCTTTTTCTTCGGCATCGAGCCGCGCTTGTTCTTCCGCTTGTTTTTTTGCGAGCTCTTGTTGTTTTTTCAATTCTTCATTCGGGTCTTTGAAAATTTCGTCAATGAAACGATACGTAGGATCATCATGAAAACCGGAATTGCCGTCGAACACAACTTTGATGAATGGTTTTTGCGCGAACAATTCTGTTTTCACTTTCGGATCGCCAGAACTGAAGAACGGAATTTCTGCAACATAATCGGGATAGATCCACGCTTTATCGGGCGGCGTGTGCAGGTCCATGGTCATGAACATGGAAACACAACCGGGCGCGCTGTAATTGATCTGGTAACTGTGGCCGACGTCGATGGTGAATTTAAATTTCCCATTCTTGCCGGTGGTGAGATTGATGATCTGTTTTCCATCCATCTGCACAGTGACGGTTGCGCCGGCAAGGGGCTTGCCTCCTTCAGTAGCTGTTCCGAAAAATCGCATATCGCCCTGCGCAAAAATATTTCCGCACCACATCGCAAAGAGAAAAAGCAGGAGTACTTTCTTCATTGGATATGCAATCATTTTCAACATGTTTTTCGCTTTAGGGAGGCGGAATTCTGTACTGCTTAAAATTAGGGACTTTTCGTTCAGGGTTCTACGTAAACGCGTCGATTTTTGATACTAACTTTGCAGGGAAAATCAATTTAAAATGGTTTTAAAATTTGATATCCGCGAGATCGCCACAGCGACGATGGTTTTATTCGCCGTTGTGGATGTGGTGGGTTCTATACCGGTGATCATTGGCCTGCGCCAGAAAGTAGGGGAACTGAATTCCGAAAAAGCTTCCATTGCTTCTTTACTGATCATGATTGGTTTTCTTTTCATTGGTGAACCCATTCTTCACCTGATCGGCATTGAAGTTTCTGATTTTGCCATTGCCGGATCGTTCGTTTTATTTTTTCTTTCGCTCGAAATGATCCTCGGCATTCGTCTTTACAAAGATGAAGTTCCTGCAACGGCATCTGTAATGCCATTGGCGTTTCCGCTCATTGCCGGAACAGGTACGCTCACTACTTTACTTTCATTGCGCGCCGACTACAACATTGTGAGTATTCTCATCGCGATCGTGGTGAATGTGATCATCGTTTATTTCACGCTGAAGAATATTTCCCGTCTGGAAAAAATTCTCGGTGTGGGAGGCGTGGCTATTCTCCGGAAAGTTTTCGGGATCGTGTTGCTGGCTATTGCCGTAAAACTTTTCCGCACGAATTTACTGGCACATCTTCACTTCACGGTAAAATAATTTCCCGGCTTAAAATAAACGCGTAACGTTTTACTGATGTTCCGGTTCCTGGAATAAATCAACATGATCAATCCTGCATCTGACCCGGTCCCACAACTTTTTGATGAACTTAAAAGTTCTGCGGCGGGGCTTACCCATACAGAAGCAGAAAGGCGTTTGCGGCTGCAACAGGGGAAAGAACATACGCAAAACCGTTTTGCCCGCGAGTTGCATTTACTGATCAGGCAATTCCGGAATCCGCTCGTCCTTCTGCTGCTCGTGGCTGTTCTCCTCTCTGGGATCATGCGCGAAACAACGGACATGTTCATCATTCTCGCCATTCTTCTTGCAACAGGATTCCTGAGCTTCATACAGGAACTGAATGCAGGAAGGTCGGTAGAAAAATTGCAGCAGATGCTCGCTGTTACTGTCGGCGTGTTGCGCGAAGAAAAAACGATGAAACTGAAAAGCAGTGAAATTGTTCCGGGAGATATTCTCGAACTGAGCGCCGGCGATATTATTCCTGCCGATTGCCGCATTCTCGAAAGCGAGGAACTTCACGTGAATGAGAGTGCGCTCACGGGAGAATCTTTTTCGGTAGAGAAAAGTTCCGGCGATGTGAAAGAAGGCGCTTCCATTTCCGAAAAAACAAATTGCCTATGGAAAGGAACACACATCATCAGCGGAACGGCGAAGGCGCTGGTAGTACTCACCGGAAATAATACCATTTTCGGCCAACTGAAAAGTTCGCTCGAACACGAAGAAGAAACTGTTTTTGAAAAGGGTATCCGGAATTTCGGCATTTTCCTTTTGAAGATCACACTGGTACTTTCCATCTGCATTCTTGTCATCAATATTATTTTTCACAAACCAATCGCCGATTCAATTCTTTTTTCACTTGCAATTGCAGTAGGCATGGCGCCGGAATTATTGCCAGCCATCATGACCTTGTCAATGACTGCAGGGGCAAAACGAATGCTTCGCAAAAAAGTGATCGTAAAAAAACTTACTTCGATCATCAATTTTGGCGAGGTCACGGTGCTGTGTACGGATAAAACAGGAACACTTACTGAAGGCGTTTCGCGTGTGAACAGAATTGTGGATGCCGACGGAAAAGAAGATGCTGAACTTTATAGAATGGCAAAAGTGAATGCTTCGCTGCAGGGAGGTTTTACAAATCCTATTGATGATGCTCTGCGGAAACTCGGTGAAGATATTTCCGGTTATAACAAATGTGGAGAAATTCCATACGATTTCAAACGCAAACGCCTGAGTATTGTCGCTGAAAAGAACAGCAACTATACGATGATCACGAAAGGCGCGCTGACGAATGTGCTGGACGTGTGCACAAGTTATTTTTCCGCGAAGGAAATTCGCTCGCTCGGGAAAGATGATCTTGCGCGCATCACGTCGCGCTTCCGCGAATACGGCGAGCAGGGATTCCGCGTTCTCGGGCTCGCTTATAAAAATTTTACAACACAGAAGATTACAAAAACTGATGAAGCAAATATGATCTTTCTCGGTTTCATTCTTCTTGAAGATCCGCTCAAGGAAGGTGTGCTTCATTCAATAGAACGTTTTAAAAAATTGAATACGACTCTCAAAATTATTACCGGCGACAACAGGCATGTTGCAGCATATACTGCAGCGGAACTTGGTCTCGATACTTCTCAGGTTTTGCTTGGAAGTGGGATCGCGGCCATGTCGCCCGAAGCGTTGAAGGTGAAAGTAAAAGCAGTTCAGGTATTCGCCGAGATAGAACCGCAGCAGAAAGAGCACATCATTCGCGCACTGCAGCAGTCGGGCGAAGCGGTGGCGTACATGGGCGACGGAATAAATGATGTAGCAGCCATTCACGCCGCTGACACAGGCATTTCAGTAAATGATGCGGTAGATGTTGCAAAAGAAGCTGCCGATTTTGTATTGCTGGAAAAAGATCTTTCTGTTCTTGCTGACGGGATTACAGAAGGAAGGAAAACATTTGCGAATTCGCTGAAATACATTTTCATCAGCACCGGTGCAACTTTCGGAAATATGTTCAGCGTTGCGGGAGCTTCGTTGCTGCTTCCATTTTTACCGATGCTTCCAAAACAAATCCTGCTTACCAATTTCCTTACCGATTTTCCTTACCTCGCGGTGTCGGATGATAATGTAGATGATAGCCAGATTGAAAAGCCAAGCCGGTGGAATCTGAAAACCGTTCGGAGATTCATGATTGTTTTCGGCTTACACAGTTCTGTTTTCGATTTCCTAACATTTTTTTATCTCTACTTTACGCTTCACCTGAAAGAATCTGGATTCCAGACCGGGTGGTTTCTCGAATCGGTGATCACAGAACTTGTAATTCTCTTCGTCATTCGCTCGTCAAGATCTTTCCTGAAAAGCAAACCATCACACCTGCTCATTCTCATTGCCGTACTGATGGCTGCATTTACTATGGTGCTTATCTATACGCCACTCGCTGCCCTGTTCGGACTTCAATCGCTTCCCCTGGCGCAGCTTCTGATGATTACCGGAATTCTTTTTCTTTATCTTGTAACTGCAGATATCCTGAAAATATTTTTCTTCCGATACGCAATGAAAAAACAGGGTGTGTGAAAAAATACAACGTACCGCTGAAATTTTTTTCATTTCGGAGCGTCGGCGAATGAAAGCGTCACGAAAATAAATTTCTGTGGAAAAGCGCAACAAATTGACTGGAAAAAAAAATTCTGATACATAGTGCTGAGGGAGTTGTATTCAAATACAACCAACATCTTTTCACCTCACGATCTCCAGCTTCCCTTCTGCCAGATTATTTCCCTGAGAAATAATTCTGTAAAAATAAATTCCGTTTGCGATATTTAATTCTATTGGAACGGGCGGGCGTGCTCCAAAATATTTTCAACGCACTACACAAATCTTTTGGTATTCCGAAGTGCCGTCGGACAAATACACATTCACAAAATAAATTCCTTCGGCAAGATCACTTACGTCCACTGAAATATTGTCGCTGTTCATTTCCTGCTGTGAGAAAACAAGATTCCCGAGTTGGTCAACCATTTTTACACCGGAGATCTGCAGGGAAGAATTTTCCATTGCAATATTGAAAACTTTATTTGCCGGGTTGGGATAAAGTTGTGAATGAAATTTCTGATGCTCATTTATTCCGAATGAACTGTCGTACTCGATCACGTAATAAAGATTATTTGCTCCTGAAATATCATTCCATTCTCCGGCAACTCCATAAGGCCATGTTGCAAGACCAATGGCCCCGCAATCCTGGATGCCGATATAATTATCGGGTTCATTTGCTGCGCCGGCGCCTGTTCCTCCCCAATTCACATAGCTCGAAGCCACCGCATATCCTCCTCCCGCTCCTGCATTTCCCTGTCCCATCCAAAAATTAAATCCAACGTTGTCATAATTTCCATCCCACAACCAGGTTCCTTCTACATTGCGATCGGTGGCGCCTATCCACACGTACGCGATCCCGCCTCCGTCGCTCACACTCGCGTAAGTGCTGTTCACGCCCGCTCCAAATGTAATTGCAGTGTACACCGCCGCCTGTTCGCCGGCGTCATTGATCTGAACCAAATATCCTCCTCTTGAAACTGCACACGCAGAAGCATTGGTCCAGTTCTTAACTTCTTTCACCACTTCGTAATTTTTTCCGTTGTAGGAGAAGGAATAAATATTTGCCGTGTTGGCACAGGGCTGCGAAAAGAGTGCGATCGCGAGTGACGAGAAGAGAATTGTAGTAAAAATATTTTTCATGGCTGGATTTTTTTTCTGAATGCGTTGTACCAAGTTCGTGAAATTCCCCGAATAGAAAAAGAATTTTTATGTTTCATTCCGCGTTCCGGCTAATAAATGCTCGCTTTACACAGCGTGTCAGTTCACAATTATTACACTGTTCAAACGTATCTTTGCTGCGGTCTCCCTTAATTAAATTCTGTCGTTGCCGTGAATATCTATTCCAGGAAACAATTATGGAAACTGCTTCTGCTCGGAGCGGCGCTGCTCATTGTGGCCGCATCACTCTGGTATTCGAGCCGGCTGGTGAAGAAAATTTCGGTGAGTGAAAAACGCAATGTGGAATTGTGGGCCGATGCCGTGCGGAGAAAAGCGCTGATGATGGAGGCGACCAACCAGTTGTATGCAAAGATCGCGAGCGAGGAAAGAAAAAAAGTGGAGATATGGGCCGAAGCAAGCGGACTGATGTCTGACCCGATCATTGTGAAAGATAATAATGCATTCACACTCGTGGTTGACGTGATCCGTAATAATGAAACCGTGCCGGTGATCGTGGTAGATTCCATTGGCGAATACAAAACTTCGCGCAACCTTGATACGGCAATGATCAGGGGAGATAAAAATTATATTGCAGAACAACTTTCGGTTATGCGCAAACAACATGATTCTATTCCCATCGACGTGAGCAACCGTATCAACGATCCGAAAGCGAAACCGGAATGGTGTTATCTTTTTTACCGCGACTCAAAAGTTTTCGATGAGATCCGTGAATCGTACGTGGAGAATGAACGTTCATTCATCAGGGAAGTGGCTTCGAATCCTTCTTCTACTCCCGCCATTTATTACGATTCCACTTCAGCAAAAATAATTGCATTCGGAAATCTTGATTCCGTACAATTGAAAAATGATTCGGCACATTACCTGAAAATAGCGTTGAAAGATCTGACCAATAACGGCGATACGGTGCGCGTGACTTTCAGTAAAAATAAATACAACATCATTTATTATTCCGAGTCGCCTCAATTACGGCAGTTAAGATATTATCCCGTTTTCCAGTTCATCGTGATCGGAATGTTTTTATTGGTGGCTTATCTTTTATTCAGCACCGCGCGAAGAGCTGAGCAGAATAATGTGTGGGTGGGAATGGCAAAAGAAACTGCGCACCAGTTGGGCACACCTTTATCGTCTCTCATTGCGTGGCTCGAATATTTGAAGATGAAAGGAGTGAATGATGAGATGACGAAAGAAATTGCGCAGGATGTGAAACGGCTTGAAATGATCACGGAACGATTTTCGAAAATAGGATCGCAACCGAAATTAGCGTATGAAAATATTGTGGACGCGTTGACTAACTCGGTTGATTATATCCGTTCACGTTCTCCGCGCACGGTTAATTTTAATTTCAATGTGAAAGGAAAAATTGATGTGCCCATGAATGTTCCGCTCTTTGCGTGGGTGATCGAGAATCTTTGTCGCAATGCGGTGGATGCGATGGACGGAACAGGAGCGATCACGATTGAGGTGACCGATCTTCAGCCATTCGTTTATGTTGACATCACCGATACCGGCAAAGGAATTCCGCGCTCGAAACAACGCACCATTTTTGAACCCGGCTTTACCACCAAGCAACGCGGATGGGGACTCGGACTTTCGCTCTGCAAAAGAATTGTGGAGCAATATCACAATGGAAAAATTTTCGTGAAGCGTTCGGAGCCCGGAAAAGGAACGACGTTCAGGATCGTACTGAATAAATGAGACAATATTGCTGATGTGCTAATGAATGGCAATAGTCCCGAATGTCTTCTTCTTTCATCAGTTCATAAAAAAAATGTGCCAACGAAAATTCATTGGCACATCAGCACATTATTTCATTAGCAATGCTTCCTAATGCCAAACCGAAATGATGATCGACATGAGTGTGATCGAAAAAATATGATACCCCGCATCGACGATCATCAGCTTGAGTGATTTCATTGTGTACATGTGGCCCATCACCATTGGAATGGTAGCCACGCCACTCATCAGTATTCCCACTTTAATTCCCATCATACAATTGATAGATGCCTGTGGAATTGCTTTCAGAACAATTGCAACAGCAAGCGCCATAAGAATATTCATGAGCAATGTCTTGATCATCATAAAAGGCATCATTGCTTTCATTTTTGCTTTTTCTTTTTCATCGGTTGGCATAACAATTTTATGTTCGCCCATCCATGTTTTTCCGAAGAGTACGGAGAACCAAAGGGCTCCAATGGCAAAATAGGCGATTGCTGCAACACCGATAGCCATCCAATTCGCATGAGAGAAAAATTCTTTGAGTAGCATTTTTTTACGGTTTTGGTGAGGTGAAAAGATACGATAAAAGAAGTGCGCGGGAATATCCATTCGCCACAAGGAATTCAACAGCCCGATGCTGATAAGTCGGCGTTCTCTTTATTTTATCATACTGCTAAATAAAAAAATGCAGGAAGATCTCCGTCCTTGCCCGGAGATCATTCCCACATTCTTGTCAAACCTGCTGAAATTTCTTTTGTGTTCTATTGAACAAAAACTTTTTCTGTTTTTACATCACCATCGGGCATTACAATGCTTACGATGTAAATTCCCGGTGTGGACACCTGTAATTCTGTATGGCCGGTTACTTCATTGGGTGTGATCACGGTTTGTCCGTTTATATTCATCACGCGGATTCCGTAAGATGAAGTTCCTTCGTTGTCTATCGTAATCTTTCCTGAACCACTTGCACTGTAAACATGAACCGTGTTGTAACGTGTGGTTGAACTATTGCTGTTGCGCGGATCGGTTGAATTATTGTGAGCGAGCGGAGCAAATGGATCAGTGACATCAATCGTGGCAGTTCTGCTGCCGGTGCAACCATTCAAATCAGTAGCAGTAAGCGTAACCAGGAAAGAACCGCTTGTAGCATAAGAATGATTGGTAATGGAATCGACTGAATTATTTCCGTCGCCAAAACTCCAGGAGTACGCCGAAATATTTGTGCCGCTTCCGGTGAAAGCGATGTTGTCATTAATATTAACCGAATTAGAACTCGTCGCTAAAGTCATGTTTACCGGCGCCGGCGCTGTTAGTGTAACAAGATTTGTTATTGTATCAGATCCTCCACAAGAATAAAACAAATAATCTCCTGCGCTTAGCCCGGTGAGAATAGTATCCGTTTGAGTGACGGTAAAATTACTCGTATCCACATTGTTTTTGATCATTTGAGTGGTCCATCCCGGGGAATACGTTTGTACTCTTATGGCACCATCTCCTGAATTATTACAGGATTCATTCATGAATGTGATGGAGACCTGCGCGTTCAACATAGTAGTACCTGTGAACAGGAGGCCGGCGGTGTATGCAAGGAAATTTTTCATGGTAGTTGTGTTTTGGGTTTGGGTTGTTTGATTATTACGATACAAACATAGACCCGCGGAAAATCCTGCGAAAACACATTTCGGCCGAAAACTTGGCGATGTAAGAATTAATGAAGTTCTGTAAAACGGAACTATACCTTATATATAAGGTATGCATCACAAAAAATTATCCCGGAAAAATATTAGAGGCTGTTTAAAATTCATTTTTTGAAATTTAAACAGCCTCTTATTGCAGAAAAAAATTCTTACAATTTAATGCAGACATTTTTTGCTTCCGTGAAAAAACGGAATCCCTCGAATCCTCCTTCTCTTCCTACTCCGCTTCCTTTCATTCCGCCGAATGGTGTGCGCAGATCGCGGAACAACCAGCAGTTGATCCAGATGATTCCGCTCTGCACATTCGCAGCCACGCGATTTGCACGCGTAATGTCCTGCGTCCAGATGGAAGCTGCCAATCCATAAGTCGTACTGTTGGCCATCATCACCGCTTCTTCTTCTTTGTCGAATGGCATGATGGTTACAACGGGGCCAAAAATTTCTTCTTTGTTTGTTCTGCAATCGTAAGAAAGCCCTTCTATGATGGTCGGCGCAATGAACCATCCGTCTTTTAATTCTCCTTCCATCTTTACTTGATTTCCTCCTGCAAGAATTTTTCCGCCTTCCTGTTTCGCTAATTCAACATAAGAAAGAATTTTCTCCATGTGCGGTTTCGAAACGATCGCGCCCAATCTTGTTTTCGGATCGGATGGATCGCCAGGTTTCATCTCCACAGCTTTCTTCACAAATTCTGTTTTGAATTTATCATACAGCGGCCGTTCCACAAAAATTCTCGATCCGCACAAACAAATTTCTCCTTGATTCGCAAACGAACTTTGCATCGTGGTTTTTATCATGGCATCGAAATCGCAGTCGGCGAAAATGATATTCGGATTTTTTCCGCCGAGTTCCAGCGAAAGTTTTTTGAATTTCGGCGCCGCACTCGCTGCAATGTGCGCTCCTGTTTTTGTTCCGCCGGTAAATGAAATTGCTTTTATTCCTGCATGATCAACAATCGCTTGTCCTGCTTTTGTGCCGAGTCCGTGAATGATATTGAGAACTCCTGCCGGTAATCCTGCTTCAATGCAGGCTTTGGAAAACATCCACGCAGTGTAAGGAGTAATTTCAGAAGGTTTTGCAATGACGCAATTTCCAGTCGCGATCGCCGGACCAATTTTCCAGGTGAAAAGATAAAGCGGAAGATTCCACGGTGAGATGCAACCAACAACTCCGATCGGTTGACGCATGGTATAATTCACTGCGCGATCGTCCGTGATGTGCGATTCCGCCGCGTAATGCATAATGCCTGTTGCAAAAAATTCAAGATTGGAAATAGCACGGGGAATATCAATAAGCGATGCGGTATGAACGGATTTTCCATTGTCAACAGATTCTGCTTTCACATAAGCATCGGTATCGCGGCGAATAATGTCTGCAATTTTCATCATGATGCGGCAACGTTCTTCCACCGGTGTCACCGACCATTTCGCAAACGCAGCTTTTGCAGCTTGCACCGCTTCACTCACATCGGCGATATCTGAATCGGGAATGAGTGAATATACTTTCCCGGTAGCAGGATTGTAATTGTCAATGTATTTTCCGGAAGCCGGTGCGACGAGTTTTCCGTTGATGTAGTTCTGAAGTTTTTCCACGATGAATTTCTGAATGACAAAATTAGGTGTAATTCAGGAGAATTCTTCCGAAGCATTTAATCGGTGAAAATCCGTGTAATCCGTGGCAAAATTACTGTTGCGATATCGCTGACTCCCGACAGAAAGTTGCCACGGATTTCACAGATGGACACAGATTCTTTTTCACTAAATTGCATCGACAAAATCACGTTATGAAGAAATTTATAGCCGTACTCTTTCTGATTATTCCGTTGGCGGGCCATTCCCAAAAACATAAAAGGGATTCGCCCGTGGATTCGGCTTCTTTCATGAATGCGCATACCGGAGGTGGAACGTCTGTTGCAGATGCTGTGATTATCAATGAAAAGAAATCGGAGACAAAAGTCATTACAGAGAAGAACAACTGGCTCCGGTTCAAATATCCCGGATACACTTACATTAAATCAATCATTATTCAGAACACAAGTACAAAATCAATTTCCATGACGGAAATAAAAAAAGCGGACGGGGAAATCATCGATGTGTATTTCGATGATACGGCATTCTATTCTCCTTATGTAAAAACACCTGCTAAATAACAAACATCAACATGAAAAAACTCCTCCTCCCCTCCATCATCATCGCGACAATTTTCACCGGCTCCATGCTGCTGAATAATGTGAATGCGCAACATCATGCTGATGTAAAAACTTTATGGTCCATTGATTCTGCATCCACGAAAAAAGATCCGGATCCTCCCATGGATGCAGTTAAGCAAAACGACACGATAGAAGTGAATGTTGGTAATGTGGAATCATACGGTTACGGCGGCTACATTGTGCGGCTTGAACCGAAATATGAAATGACCGACGTTTATCTTCCGGTGGTGATAGGCGAATGCGAAACGAATGGAATTCAAATGTATAAAAGCGGAACGCTTTCTTCGCGGCCCATGACGTATGACATGTTCACGAACCTGCTTGCTGCGAGCGATATGAAAATAAATAAAGTGATCGTTACCAAACTCGAATCAAGTACGTACTACGCCGTGATCATGCTCAGCGAAGGCGGAAAAAAAATTGAAGTGGATTCGCGCCCGAGTGATGCGATCAATATGGGCCTGCGCGCGGGAGCGAAAATTTATGTGATGCGCAAAGTGCTTGAAGAAGCGGGAGAAAAAAATTGAAATGGAAAAATTCCTTTATTTCACTGAAAATATTTTTTTTCGGAAAAATTTTCGATTGATTGTATTTCTTCATCGATGACCGGATCGTTTTCTTCCGGTTTTTTCATTGATATTTACATAATAGTCTAAATGAAAAACGATAATTTTGCCTGCCGCTGATCGAACATCCTTGCGTTGTGTTCATTTTATTCAAACGCAAAAAATACGGCAGATTCGCGGACGGGGAGGCAACTTAACTTAAAGATCATACCGTGGAGCCAACAAAAATCAAAGATCCGGAGTACTTCCATAAAGTCGTGGACTGCCAGTACGCATGTCCTTCGCATACTCCTGTTCCGGAATATATCCGGTTGATCGCGGAAAGAAAATATACGGAAGCGTACATGGTGAATTGGGAATCAAATGTATTTCCGGGAATTCTCGGGCGCACATGCGATCGCCCATGTGAACCCGCGTGCCGCCGCGGACGCGTGGAAGAAGAACCCGTCGCAATTTGCAGATTGAAACGCGTTGCTGCAGATCACAAAGACGATGTAAAAAAATTTATGCCGCAGGGTCCGTTCAAATCCAACGGAAGAAAGGTCGCACTCGTAGGCGCAGGGCCCGCATCACTCACCGTTGCGCGCGACCTTGCTCCTCTCGGATATGAAATTCATTTGTATGACGAACAAAAAGGCGGCGGCGGATTCATGCGCAGCCAGATCCCTTCATTCCGTTTGCCCGAATCTGTTTTGGATGAAGAAGTAAATTATATTCTTGATCTCGGCATCAAACAACATTTCAATCATTTTGTGAAATCGCTGAAAGAATTATTGCATTCAGAACAGAAGTATGATGCGGTATTCGTCGGATCGGGCGCACCGAAAGGACGTGATCTCGATGTTCCCGGAAGAAAAGAAGCGGCTGCAAATATTCACATCGGTATCAACTGGCTTGCGAATGTCGCTTTCGAACACACGAATAAGATCGGGAAAAATGTGATCGTGCTTGGCGGAGGAAATACTGCGATGGATTGTTGCCGCACTTCACGCCGCGTGGGCGGAGAAAATGTGAAAGTGGTGGTGCGTTCTCCTTTCGCCGAGATGAAAGCATCTCCGTGGGAAAAGGAAGATGCGATGCACGAAGATATTCCGATCATTGATAATCATGTTCCGAAATCTGTGGTGCACGAGAATGGGAAACTGAAAGGAATGATGTTCGAAAAAGTAAAAGCGGTTTGGGAAAATAATAAACGCAAACTTGTTCCGACCGGCGAACCGGAAGTTTTCATTGAAGCAGATGATGTGCTCGTTGCGATCGGGCAGGAAAATTCTTTTCCGTGGATAGAACGCGATCTCGGAATTGATTTTGATAAATGGGGAATGCCCGTTGTGAATGCGACAACATATCAATCGACGCATAAAAAAGTTTACTTCGGAGGTGATGCTGCTTTCGGCCCTAAAAATGTGATCACTGCTGTTGCACACGGACACCAGGCCGCAATTTCCATGCATCTCTCCTGCGAAGGATTGGATGTGAATGATCGCCCTGCTCCCGGCGTTACATTGTATTCCACGAAAATGGGAATTCACGAATGGAGTTATGATAATGATGTGACTGCAGATCTGCGTTACATCGTTCCGCAAGCCGACAAAAAAGTAACGCTGCGAGATCGCAAAAAAGAAGTGGAACTCGGTTTTGATCTTCCTACTGCATTCAAAGAAGCGGAGCGTTGCCTGAACTGCGATGTGCAAACTGTGTTCACCGAAAATAAATGTATCGAGTGCGACGCGTGCGTCGATATTTGTCCGACGTCGTGCATCACGTTCACAAAAAACGGCGATGAAAGTGATCTGCGCTCGCGGTTGAAAGCGCCGGCAAATGAAATGTCACAGGATCTTTATGTTTCTGATATTCTTCCTACGAAAAGGATAATGGTGAAAGATGAAAATGTTTGTCTCCACTGCGGCTTGTGCGCCGAACGTTGCCCGACCTCAGCATGGGATATGCAGAAATTTTTCTATAACGTAACTAAAGCAGATCACGCATGTCAGACGGTAAAGTGAAAGCGAAAATAAATGACCTCGTCATCAGGTTTGCGAATGTGAATGGCACAGGTTCGGCAAGTGCGAATTTTCTGTTCACGAAAGCCATCTTCCGGATGGGAGTTCCTGTTTCACCGAAAAATATTTTTCCTTCGAACATACAGGGCGCGCCTACGTGGTATGAAGTGCGCGTGAGTGAAAAAGGGTATCTCGGAAGAAGAGACGGAATTGATTTCATGGTGGCGATGAATCCGCAATCGATGAAACAGGATGTGGCGGCGGTAAAAACCGGCGGATATATTATTTACGATTCAACAAAAATTCTGCACGATGAATTCATTCGTGATGATGTGAATTATCTCGGCATTCCTATAATGGAAATGTGCAATAAAGAATTCAGTGATCCTCGCCAGCGGCAACTTTTCAAGAACGTAGTTTATGTCGGCGCATTATCTGCTCTGCTCGGAATAGAATTCGACGCGATCGAAAAATTGGTCAGCGAACAATTCGCCGGGAAAGAAAAACTCATTGCGCCGAATGTGAAAGCGCTTCGCCTCGGATCGGATTATGCAAAAGAGAATTTCAAATTCAAATTGAATATCCGTATTGAGCGACGCGATCTTGTCGGTGATTCCATTATGATAGAAGGAAACGCAGCGTGCGGACTCGGCGCTGTTTATGCAGGAGCAACTGTTGCTGCGTGGTACCCGATTACTCCTTCTACTTCTGTTGTCGAAGCTTTTCATTCTTATTGCGATGAATACCGCGTGGATAAAGAAACCGGTAAGAAAAATTTCGCGATCGTGCAGGCGGAAGATGAACTTTCCGCAATAGGAATGGTGATCGGAGCAAACTGGAATGGTGCGCGTTCGTTCACTGCTACTTCCGGTCCCGGTGTTTCACTCATGAGTGAATTTCTCGGTCTTGCTTATTATGCAGAAGTTCCGACAGTGCTCATCGATGTTCAGCGCACCGGCCCGTCAACAGGATTGCCAACACGTTCACAACAATCCGATATTATTTCCGCAGCGTACGCTTCGCACGGCGACACGAAACATGTTCTTCTTTTTCCTTCCACGCCAACGGAATGTTTCAACATGACTGTTGATGCGTTCGATCTCGCCGAAGAATTACAAACACCGGTGATCGTAATGTCTGATCTCGATCTCGGCATGAACGAACACATGACGGCGCCACTCACCTGGGACGACAAAAGAAAATACAAACGCGGAAAAGTTCTCACTGCAGAACAGCTTGATAAAATTGAACGCTACGGAAGATTTCTTGACGTAGATAAAGACGGAATAACTTATCGCACATTGCCCGGAACACATCCGACAAAAGGCGCATTCCTCACGAGAGGAACTTCGAGCGATGAGTACGCGGGATATACTGAAGAGCCGGAACCTTACGTACGGAATATGGATCGCCTCATCCGGAAATTCAACACGGCGAAAAACAGGGTGCCGGGGCCAGAATTCCTGCAGAAGAAAAATAATTCTGATTACGCTGTAATTTTCTTCGGCACATCAACTCCTCCTGTTTTAGAAGCGCTCGACATGCTGAAGGAAAAAGGAATTGTACTTGATGCGATGCGTATTCTTTCATTCCCATTCAACAAAGCAATCGAAGATTTTATTTCATCGCACGAAAAAGTAATGCTCGTAGAACAGAATCGCGATGCGCAGATGCGTTCGCTGCTTATGATAGAAGCAGGAATTGAACCGGGCAAAATACTTTCTGTTCTGAGTTACGATGGAACGCCGGTGACTGCAGATAATATTTTCAAACAGATCAATGCGCATCTCGCTGCGAAAGTGAAAACAAAAAAAACGAACTGACATGACTTACATAAGACCAAAGTTCCGTCATCCCGAATTACCGGAAAATAAAATCGGTCATTCGATCTCGTATTACGAAGGCGTGCTCTCCACATTATGCGCCGGGTGCGGACACGATTCCATCAGCGCAGCGATCATGCAGGCGTGTTTTGAATCGAACATTGAACCTTATCGCCTTGCAAAAATGTCGGGCATCGGTTGTTCATCGAAAGCTCCGAATTATTTTCTGGGAAAATCTCACGGATTCAATTCTGTTCACGGAAGAATGCCGTCAGTAACTACAGGAGCGAATCTCGGTAATCGTGATCTCATTTACATTGGTGTTTCGGGCGATGGTGATTCTGCATCAATAGGAATGGGACAATTCGTTCACGTGGTGCGGCGCAATTTGAATATGGTTTACATCGTGATGAATAACGGATGTTATGGTTTGACCAAGGGACAGGATTCTGCAACAGCGGATATCGGTTCCATCAGTAAAGCCGGATCTGAAAATCATTTTCACCCGATCGATCTGGTGAGTTTAGCGCTCGAGTTGGGAGCACCATTCGTTGCACAAAGTTTTTCCGGTGATAAAACACAACTGGTTCCATTGATAAAAGCGGCGATGAAACATACCGGCTTTGCTTTCATCAACGTGATCTCGCCTTGCGTGACCTTCAATAATAATGTTGGTTCTACAAAATCGTATGATTACGTAAGGGAACATATCGACGCAACCGGCACTGTTGATTTTGTTCCGCCTGCAAAAGAGATCACTGCAGAATATGAAGAAGGCACTGTTGCGAATGTAACGATGCACGATGGTTCCTTGCTGCATCTTCACAAACTTGCAAAAGGATGGGACCCGTTCGATCGTGTTTCTGCGATCAACGCAGTTCACAACGCGCTTTTAAAAGGAGAAATTCTCACCGGGTTACTTTACATCAATGAAGGTTCTACGGATCTTCATCATCTTCTCGGCACAACAGACACGCCGCTGAATGCAGTACCACAGGAAAAATTATGCCCGGGTTCTGAAATGCTGAAGAAGATAAACGCGGAACAGGTTTAGTTTGAAAATCTTTATTGAAATCCCATTGATCTTCTTTTATCTTAGCCGCAGTAACAGGTTTTCTGTTCTGTGATCATGAAGAAAAAAATTCTCATTGTCGGCGGAGGATTATCCGGATCGCTTCTCGCTATACGGTTGTGTGCGTATAAAAATATAAGCCAAATAATGCTACTGGAAAAAAATCCGGTGATGACGGGCAGAGGTGTTGCTTACAGTGAAGAATTCACACACCAGTTATTGAATGTTACAACAGGAGGAATGAGTCTTTTCACAGAGAAGCCGAACGATTTTACAGAATGGCTGGAGCGAAACCGGAACACGTATAGCAATATTCTTCCTGAAAAAATTGCAACTGCATTTGTCCCGAGAAAATTTTTCGGCGATTATATTTCCCAACATCTGCGCGAGGCCGTTCATTCACATCCGGGAAAATTGCAGATCATAAATGAAGAAGTAATTTCTCTCAGGAAGAAAGAGAACATTTTTTTGGCCGTAACTGATCGTAAAAATATTTTTGAAGCCGATGAAGTTGTTCTGGCGCTGGGAAATTTTCCACCGGCCGATCTCTTCAAAGAAGAACATCCTGTTTTTTCTGATCCGCGCTATTTTTCAAATCCATGGATCGGGAATATTTATACCGGACTTTCCGAAGTAAAAAATATTCTAGTTGCCGGCACGGGTCTCAGTGCGGTGGATGTAGTGCTTACGCTGAAACAAAAAAAATTCAATGGGAATATTCGGATGATTTCCCGAAAAGGAAAACTTCCGCTCGCGCACGATGTGAATGTTACCCCGGTGAAAATTAATCTTCCCCCGCACTTGCATCCGCGTGAGGTGTGGCTACATTACAGCAATTTTTTGAAAACGCATCCGGAAATTTCCTGGCAATCGCTTGTAGAGGGTCTTCGCCCGTTGACACAGAATTTCTGGACCAACTGGAATAAAGAAGAGCGGAACTATTTTCTGAAACGATTGCGTCCCTCCTGGGAAATTGTCCGTCATCGTATCCCGCATTCCGCTTCAGTGATGCTGAATGAAATGATCGCTTCAGGAAAATTGCAGATGGCGAAGGGAATGATCGCCAACGCAAAAATTGCACATACAGGAATTTCAGTTTCATTCGATTCGAAAAGTAAATTACCTGAAACTGTTTTTCAGAAGATCGTCAATTGCACCGGGCCCGAATCGGATTACCGGAAAGTGAAATTCCCGATCATCATCAGCTTAATGGAACAGGGATTTGTTTGTGCCGATGAACTCGGCTTGGGAATAAAATGTACGGTTGACGGAAAAATCATTGACAAAAATTCAAATGAAGTGGAAGGACTCTGGTGCATTGGTCCCATGCGAAAATCAGCATTGTGGGAAACAACTGCGCTGAAAGAAATAAGAGAGCAGGCGGAGGTGTTTGTGAAGAGGTTCTGATATTTCTGGCAAACTGTAATTAGTACAATTTTGGTAGTTAATTACTTAAATTGTACCGCTTCAGAATTTTCAATCTTGAATTCTCAATTTTGAATTCATGCATTCACTTTCTGTTTCGAACTCACGATCTCCACTGCCTTCTGAATGTGTGCAACAACTTCTTTCTTCAGATAAGCGGGATCCGTATTCGTGTGCGCGCCCATTAGGTACGCCTTCAGCGCGCAAACCGGTTTGCCATATTCTGTAGTGCGGAATTTTGTGGTGATGCTCAGCGCCGGCGCCGGAATTCCTTCTGTCTCGTGCATTTCGCAAAGTGTGTTGTACACATCCATCTGGAACTGGTTGTACTTCATTAATTCCTCATCGTATTTTTCTTTGAAGAATTCATTCTGGTATTGCAATCCTCCGTCCATCCATTTCGGATACACGCGGAATAAAGTCACCGCACCATAACTGTCTTTATTCACGACCACAATATTCTGGTGAAATTCCAATTCATCGCGCAAAGCTTGTTGCATTTCTATAAGATGGCCGATCATCACCTGATAACCTTCGTAACCGAAATACTGCAAGTGCGTCCACGCGATGAGTGCAGGTGCGCACGCGCGCGAAACTTCGAGCGTGAATTTTCCGGGATAATAAATGTCTTTGTGCGAATGAAATAAATAGGAAACGCCGCCACCCGGAGATTTCAGCAGATCGAACATGCGTTCGTCTTTCAGACAAAAAGCAGAACTCGCATAAGCGGCGAAACCTGTTTTGTGAAAATCAACTCCTACTGCATCCACATCTTCCATTCCACTTGCTTTGAGAATAGAATCGGAGATCAATTTCATTGCACGCGTAGAAAACTCCAATGGATTCGCAGCAAAATCATAATCGCGGAATGCCATCCACGCCCAACCGATCACTGCATCAGCATAAACGAACGGACGTGAATCGGCGAAATATTCTTTCGGAATCATTTTGCACAAATGCGCGATCTCGCGGATATTGTCAATGGCAAATGCATCGGTCGTTCCCGCAGTGGCAACTACCATCGCCACAGGAACACCTTGTTTATATAATGAACGCAACACTTCTTCGAGATGATCCACGTTCATTGTTCCATCGGGATTCACATCGATCTCCACCACATTTTTTCTTCCGAGTCCTGTCCAGTCGGCAGTATTGTATTTCGCATAGTGCGATCCTTTCGACGCAAGAATTTTTACGTCTTCTCGAATTCCATTGTGGCGCGAAGAATATCCGAGACAATTCGTCAATGCAATTTTTGTAGCGTAGAGATAATTATTTGTTCCGCCGGTTGTGCAGATTCCCCCCGCTTTCACTTTATTCCATCCGAACATTTCGGCGAGCATGGAAATAACTTCCACTTCCGCAGCAGCAATATCACTCGACAATTCCGACTCCACAAGATTTGCATTCACCATTGCACCGAGCATGGCAGCAGCCACAGAAAGTTCAGAAGATTGCGGAACAACATTGATGAGCGTTTTGGTATGTCCCCAATGAGGAACGCCGTTGAAACGCGTGAGCAGTGCATTCATCACATCATCACGCACGCCTATGTGCGCGGGCATTTGAATGTCCTGTTTGATGCCGGTGAGAATTTCTTTTGCCGGAGAATTCGGTTTGGAAATCATTTTGCGCTTTGAAATATCGCCCCAGAACCATTTCTGTTCTTCCGGATCATGCTTCATCGCATTGAGCGCCACGATCGTTTGCTTGAGGAAATCTTCCAGCTTGGAATCTTTTTCTTTGTCGCGGTCGGGCTGCGGATAAACCGTGCGGACCTTATCGTTCAGTAATGATTTCCATTTGGGTGTGGACATGGTGTAATTTTTAGGAGAACAAAGTTAGCCAAACGGGGAAGATTACAGATGGTAGGGAATACAGATTACAGACCAATTATTTCTCCGTGCCTCTGTGTCTCTGTGGTCCACATTTCGCAGCTTTGTAGCTCTAAACAGATCCTATGGCGAATTCTTATTGCGAGGCGGTTTCCACAATGGAAAAAAATAACGTGCACGTTCATTACCACGATCACGAATACGGATTTCCTATTCACAACGACAATGAATTATTTGCCCGGCTTGTATTGGAAATAAATCAAGCGGGATTAAGCTGGACGACCATTCTGAAAAAGAAAGAAAATTTCTTCAGCGCGTTTCATCAGTTCGAAATAAAAAAAGTGGCGAACTACAAGAAGAAAGATTTTGACCGCCTGATGAAGAACGAAGGAATTATCCGCAACAGGTTGAAGATCGAAGCGGCGATCCATAATGCCAATGTGATAATTGGTTTGCAAAAAGAATTCGGTTCCTTCAAAAATTGGATCGATCATCATCATCCGCTGACGAAAGACGAATGGGTGAAAGTTTTCAAAAAAAAATTTCGTTTTACAGGTGGTGAAATTGTGAATGAATTTCTCATGAGCACTGGTTATCTTCCGGGTGCGCATATTCCCTCGTGCGCGATCTATAAAAAAGTGCTTGCTAAAAAACCAGTGTGGCACTTTCTGTCGGGTCAGAGGCCCGACAGCACGCGGGAAAAACCGGCGTGGCATTCCCTGTCGGGTCAGAGGCCCGACAGCACGCGGGAAAAACCGGCGTGGCATTCCTTGTCGGGTCAGAGGCCCGACAGCACACGAAATAAAATGCCAGGTCATAAGACCTGACAGCACGCGTGAAAAAAATAACGATCATCGGAAGCGGGCCTGCCGCACTGCTGCTTGCCGCTTTTCTCGACGGGAAGAAATTTGACATTCATATTTACGAGAAGAATTCCGCTCCGGGGAGAAAATTCCTCGTGGCCGGTGACGGCGGATTCAATCTCACGCATTCGGAAAACATCAAAACATTCGTCACGAGATATACGCCGGAATATTTTCTGAAACCCGCTTTGCTGGATTTTACCAATGAAGATCTGCGGAAATGGCTGCTCTCCATGGGCATCGCCACCTTCATCGGCACAAGTAAAAGAATTTTCCCGGAAAAAATAATCAAACCTATTGATGTGCTCAATGCGATCTTTCGTGCATTGAAAAATAAAAATGTTCGATTTCATTTTGAACACGAATGGCGCGGATGGAAAGAAAATAAATTGCTCTTCCATACTCCATCTGGTGAACTGACAACTGAAACCGACCACTGCATCTTCTCTCTCGGCGGTGCAAGCTGGAAAGTAACGGGAAGCGACGGCACGTGGGCAAAATATTTTGAAGAAAAAAATATCGCGATCGTTCCGTTTCAATCATCGAACTGTACAGTTCTCGCGGAATGGCAAAAGGAGTTCATTGAAAAACATAATGGGAAAGCGCTGAAGAATATTTTGGTGAAATGCAATGGGAAAGAAAAAAAAGGAGAGATCGTTATCACTTCATCAGGACTTGAAGGTGGCGCGGTCTATTTTCTGTCGCCTGACATTCGCAGAGAATTGTCGGAAAGATCATTTGCAGAAATTTTTATCGATCTGCGCCCGGATGAAAGTGAAACCGTTCTTTTAAAAAAATTACGGGCCTGCGCGAATGAAAATAACCGTACTGCTCATCTTCGCTCTGCATTTCATTTCAAAGAAACACAAATGGCATTACTGAAAAATATTCTGAGCAAAGAAGAATTCCTGTCGGATGAAATGATCTGTAACCGTTTAAAAAATATTCCCGTACGCATCACAGCACTTGCCCCTATTGATGAAGCGATCTCCACGGTTGGCGGAATTGCGATTGACGAAGTGAATGAAAATTTTGAACTGAAAAAACTTCCGCATCATTTTGTCATTGGAGAAATGCTCGACTGGGATGCGCCCACAGGTGGTTATCTTTTGCAGGCCTGCTTCAGTATGGGAGTCTTCCTGGCAAGGCATCTGAACGGCAGGATCGATCAGTAACCGGCTGCAAAAAAAACGACTTTGTATTTACCCGCTGAGGTAAAGGAGAAAATAAATCCTTCCACAAAAACGATGAAAATCTTACATCTGTAACGCACGCACGCACGTGGGTTTATTAATCCGCAGGAGTCGGAATATGTTTGTCCTGTTAACCCCTGTGAAAAATGACTCCTGCTATTCCTTGCGCAAATTGCGTTAAAAAAAATTTTCTTTGTGTGGCTTCACTTTTCGTGATGGCCGCGCCGCTTTATTCCGCAAATCTTTATTGGGTATCCGCTGCGGCTTCCAACTGGGAACTCTCTGCGAACTGGGCTTCTGCAAGCGGCGGTCCCGGCGGAGCGGGAATTCCATCTGCGAATGATGTGGCGATATTCGATGGAAACGGAAACGGCGCGTGCACGATAGATGCAGATGCAAGCGTGCGCGGAATAAAACTGAATTCAACTTTCAATTCTTCTGTTGCACTTCATAATGGCCCCAATTTTTATATCGGTGATCTTGGCTTTACGCAAAGTCACGGAACATTCGACGGTGAGACAGGTTATGTAGAAGTGCTTGGAAAATTTTCCTTGCGCGGCGGAACCTTTCTTGCTCCTCAATCCGATCTCTATATTACCGGAACTCGTACATCGAGCGATACTATTTTCAGTTTTACCAATGGAAATTTCGTTCACCAGAATGCAAATGTATCGTTCAGTCCCGAATCGGGTTGCAGTGCTCTCACATTTTTCATTGTTGTTCCGCCTTCGAATGATTTTTACAATGTGACTTTCGAAGCTGCGAACACCTGTAATTCAAACATCAATTCTGAACTCATTGTCGCAGGAAGCGACACGCTTTCCGTTTCGCATGAACTTCATATCAATGACGGCATGCTCGGTGGCGCTATCAGTTGTGCCGGGAACCTTTTTCTGCTCAGCGGGTCCACAGGGGGATACGCGAATGTAATTTTGAAAGGTCCCGGCACACAATATTATTCTTCGCCGAATTCAAATCCACGAATGGATCACTTAGTCATTGATAAAATTTCAGGATCGGTTTTGCCCGCACTGAATACACATAAATTTTCTGTTGGAAGTTTTTCTTTGCTTTCCGGAACTTTTCTTGCGCCACAGGATACTTTTTTCATTGGTGGAATTCATTCCCAGAGTTGTGCACTGTTTACCCACACCGTTGGAATTTTCGATCACAATAATGCAGCGGTAGTGCTCGATCCGCAATCGGGCAGCACTGGTTTGAATTTTACGATGAGTCTGTCAGGCAGCAACACGCCGTTCAATAATATTATAGTCAGGAATATTCAGTCGCCGGCAAATTCTTCTGTTCTCATTTCTGCAGGCGATACTTTATTCAACGAAGGAAATTTATTGCTGGAGGAAGGAATGGTGAATGGAAGTGTGATGCAGACAGAAGGTGATGTAACCATTGGCGCTGGATATGCAGGAGGAAATGCAAAACTTTTATTCTCCGGAAAAAATCCGCAATCACTCGACGCTTCTGCAAACACTTCCGGTTACAAAGGAACTATCGTGATCAATAAATTACTTGATGTGGTTACCCTTTCATCCCCACTTTTCATTTCTTCTCCCGGCCAGCAGGTAGAATTTGTAAAAGGAAATATTATTTCTTCTTCCGTCAACCTCCTCACTTTCGGCGACAACACTTCCTGCACGGGCGCAAACGATTCTTCATTCGTAAATGGCCCGGTGAGTAAAAAAGGAGACGATGCTTTTGAATTCCCTGTAGGAACGAACGGAACTGTTTTTGCCCCGCTGAAGATCGATGCGTCGAATGATGTGACGAATGAATTTATTGTTTCTTATTCTGAAAATGATCCTTCTCCTGTTTATCCGTCGTGGTCGCTTGGCGCTGGAGTGTACAGCATTTCTTCCTGCGAATATTGGAATGTAACTCACGTGCAGGGCACGACAGGTGTGCGCGCGTGGCTGAGCTGGAATTCTTCGAGGAGTTGTACTTCATCCGCTTCTGCACAGATCATTGTTGCGCAGTGGGACGGAACAATGTGGCAGAATAAAGGAGCGCTCGCTGTTACCGGGAATACAACAACAGGATTTGTTCAGTCGTCTTCGCTGGTAAATAATGGCGTGGTTACTCTGGGTTCGAGTGCGCCATTGGGTGTAAATGCAGCATCAGAAAATTTTTCTGTTGCTATTTTTCCTGTGCCCGCGAGCGACGTGCTGCACATACGCTGCATGCAGGATGATGCGTATGCCTGCGTGTACGATGTTAATGGAAATAAAATTTTTGAAGAGTTGCTCAACCCGGGAACAACAGAAATTCCTGTGAGCTCTTTTGCAAAAGGAAATTATTTTCTGCTCGTTTCTTTTCCGCACGCCACATCAACAGGAAGCAACCCCGTAATGAAAAAAGTTTTCGTGGTGGAATAATCCACTGCAGATGCTTAAATAAAAGTGGCTCCTGTTTTAAAAAACGAAGAGTGAATTTCTCTTCGCCGGATAATTAATACGAACCGTTTTCTCAATGAAATTGGTGTAAGGAATTTGGTTTTTGTTTTCACCATTTTGCGCATCCAATTACATGCTTGCCTCGTATAAGTATACATTCCCCCATCACGATAATTTTTTTACGATGACTCAAGCACCGCCTAAAAAAATGTCTATCGTTATGCTTGTTGATGACAATGACATCGACAATTTCATTAATGAGCGAATGATACAGGGTTGCAATTTCGCTGAAACCGTGTATGTAAATACCGGTACAAAAAGTGCGATAGAATTTCTGGCTAACCTTTCTGCCAATAAAGAATTGCGCCAGGAACATTTGCCCCAACTGATCTTCCTCGATATTAATATGCCGATACTTGACGGGTACCAGTTTCTTGATGAATTCCGTTCCCTCGACGAGAAAGCAAGAAAAGGAATTAAGGTGGCCATGCTCACCAGCTCGATCGATCCTAAAGACCTGGCAAAGGCAAAGGATTATCCTGAGATCTGCGCATTCCTTCACAAACCACTTACAGAAGAAGCGCTCGCCTCGATAAATACTACTGCCAATATTGCCCAGATTCTTACATGACCGTTTCATCGGCGCTCATGATGCCTATTTTTATGACTCACAATTAAGAATTTCCGGAGAGCTGTTATTCTCTTCGCGTTCATTATGGAATTTCGTGTACCGATCGCAATAGCCGGAGACCCTCTTCTTGCAGAGAAGATCTGTTCATTCGTTCATGGATCTTTCCCGGAGGATCATGAAGTAGTTTGTGCTGCATTGCCTGAGCAACTTCCGGAAAAATATTCACTTCTAATTATTCTGTGTGAAGAAGAAAGTTTACCTGCAACTATCCAGCGGAGAATTATCACTTCAGGAAGTGTGCCCGTAGTGCTGGTGATAAAGCAGGTCAATGATTATTTCATTTCACTTTATCGCAATCGATTTGTGCAGGAACTCATCCTGGAAAAAGAGTTGAATGAATTGCTCCTCGAAAAATTAGTTCGCATTTATTGTGATGAACAAAAAAAATTTGATGAGCGTACCGGCGTTGCCTCGCGCCTGCACGAGGCCTTCGTTAATTTAGCGATGGATAATTCCATCATCACCACGATTGAAGGAAAAATAATTTTCTGGGGCAAGCTCGCTTCAAAAGTTTACGGGTACACGGAGAAGGAAATGCTGGATACCGATATCTCTTCGGTGTTTTATGAAGATCATCTGCATTTTACCTGGCAAAATGCGATTCGCAACCTGCAGGCAAAAGAACAGATCACTGACGAATTCCAGGGAAGAAACAAGATCGGTAAAGCGGTATGGGTGCACGTGCAAATGAAAATCCTTTATGACAATAAAGGTATCCCCGCAGGAATTGCGATTATGATCCGCGAAATTACCAATGAAAAACTGGAACAGTTGCGGTTGAAGGTCTTTGAATCTGTAGTAAAGAATTCAAAAGAAGCTATACTGGTTTGTGAAATTCACCAGTCGAATGGAAATATGAAAACGCCCATCGTTTATGTGAATTCCGCTTTTACGGATATGACAGGATATGCAACAGAAGAAGCTTCAGGAAAAAATCCGGAATTTCTTTTCGCACGCGATAACGATGCAAAAACACTGGAAGAAATTCAAACCGCAATCAAAAAATCTGAAACAATTCAGGCGGAGATCGTGCAATATAAAAAAGACGGTACTGCTTACTGGAATAACCTTGTTTTTGTTCCTGTTTCCGATTCAGAAGGAAATTACACACATCTTGTTTCCGTGCAGCGCGATGTTACTGAAAGAAGAAAATATGTGGAACTGCTCCGTAAGCACAATGATGAATTGACCAAAGTGAATATTGAGTTGGATAAATTTGTTTACGGCGCTTCACACGATCTGCGCGCGCCGCTGAATTCCATTCTCGGGTTGGCCGCACTCATGCGGCGTGAAAAATATGGCGAAGACGCAAAAATTTATCTCGACAAAATAAGCCAGAGCATAAAACGACTGGATGATTTCATTGCAAACATTATCCGCTATTCGAGGAATACGCGCCTCATTCCCACGCATGAAACAATCGACTTCGCAGAAATTTTTAAAGTCGCTACCGACTTGCTGGGATTTTCAGAGAAAGGATCACGAATGCATTTCTATTATCACAACCCCGACAATATCATCCTGAAATCGGATAAAGATCGCTGGCAGGTGATTATCAATAACCTTTTTAGTAATAGTATAAAATTTTCGCGTAATATTGATGAAGCTTATGTGAAACTCTCCCTGATGCGTGTCAATGAGAAAATCCTGGTGAGTATTGAGGACAATGGAACAGGCATTGCCAAAGACCGGCTCAATTCTATTTTCGAAATGTTTTATCGCGGTGATGAAAAAGCAAGTGGCACCGGGCTCGGATTATTCATCGTGAAGCAAACTGTAGAGGCAATGGGTTGCACCATCAGCGTTGAATCATCTATCAATTACAGAACCACATTCACCATCACCACTTCCAATTGAAACTATGCTGCGAGATGTGATCATACAAATGGATGCCGGGCGGTACGAAACATTCCGCAATGAACTTGTGCAGAGTAAAGCAGAAAAATTCTGCCAGCTTCTTGATTCGTACCGGGAAGATAAATTGAGCGAAGAAGAAATTCAGAAACTCACCGCGACCAACAATTCTTCGTTCTACACTTTGCGTTCGCGCTTGCAGGATAAGATCCAGGAATATCTTTTCCGCATTTCGGAAGATTCGCGCGCGGAGTTACTCAAAACAACGGCTACTGCACCGTCACTCATCTACGAGGTGAATCGTGAAACTGCGGTTGTACTCATGCAGTATCTTGAATCGCAACTGAAGGAACACGATATGCCGGCAGAGCTGGTGGTGGTTTACACCGCTTTGAAAAAATTACATTTCAACTCTGCGAAGTTTTATGAATACCAGCAGCGCTACAATAAAAATGTCGCTTACATGCTGGCCATTGATAAAGCAGAGGAACTGTTATCACTCTTCTCGGCAGAACTCGGCAATTACATGATCTCGGACGACGAATCGAAGATCGATCTGATGAAACTTTACCTCAAAGAACTCGACAATTTCGAACGGCTTTACGATTCGCATCGCCTGCGCGTGATGCGCGGATTCGCTGCAGCGGCTTATGGAATTTTCGTTGATCCGCAAATGAATATTCCCGGTTCTGAAGAAACAGTGGAAGACATCCTGAAAAAGATCTGTGCCATACTCGAAACTTATCCCAACGATCGTTACTACCGTTATCTTTTTTCTGCTGCCGATTTTCTGTGGTTCGAATATTACAATCGAATCGGATTATATAAAAACAATGCGGAAATTTTTGCCCGGCTCAGCGCTGCACCTGTGAAGATTGCCCGGCTCGCGCATACTATGCCCATCGGAAAATTTTTCATTTCTTCATTGGAGAGAAAAGCGATGAATATCAATTCTCCGAATGCATCCGACATTCCTGCGATGGATACTAATATGGCGGTCACCGGTGGCGATCATTGCGTTTACTCGATCTCTCTTTTCAATGCCGGAAAATTTTTCGCTGAAAAAAATTACAAAGAATGCGCAGCTCAGATCAATTCATTATTCAGCGAAATTTCTTTTAAAAAATATGCCCGCGCAGAAACGGAAGCGAGAATCCTGCTCGCATTTGCCTATTTTTTCGATGGGAAAACTGATCTTGCGGAAAGCACCACGCGCAGCATCAGCCGTAAAATATCATCGGAAAAAATGGAAGAAAAATATCCTGATGCGGTGTTATTGGTCAAGATCATCAAGGTCGCGCTGTCGAATGGAAATGGAAAAAAAGAAAAGATCACCGCACTTTACAAATCATTCCTGGAAAATAATTCCGGCCCCGATTCTATTCTGAAGTTTCTTCGGCTAACAGATCTTCATCTTGATGCTCTGTCAGCGTGACTAAGTCGGCCGCACGTTCATTGAAGCGCCACGAAATTCCTCCTCCTACTTCCATGATCATTCCCGATTTCTGGTAATAGAGACTGAAAGAATTATAATTTTCCTGCGACGATTTGTAATAGGAGATCATCACTTCCCAGTTGAGAAACAATCCTGAAAAAATATTGATCGCTCCGCCTAATCCTGCACCACCTTCATATGCGTGATAATGCACCATCGTAAAATCCGAAGGCGCATCCTGGGTATGCATCACACCGGTGTAATCCTGCAATTCAATATCGTGCTTACCTAATTGTTGCGATGAAAGCCGTTCCGCTCTTCCGAAAACATAGATCGTAGCTCTTCCCGTGAACGAACGCGAAACCGTCATGAGACAATAACGGAATCCCGAAGAAATTCCGGCCATCGAGTAATCGTCCTGTCGCATTATCATTCCCGCCTCCAAAGTAGTCCTGCGCCCGGTGCGAATTCCAAGTGAAGGATAATAATGCGGACCAAATCCATCTCCACTCACCCGCAATTCCATTGAAACATCATTGATCGTATGAAAAGAATCCGGCACACGCAGGTACTGCGCGCTCGAATAATGTTCCAACGCGAAGCAAAACGAAAGTAGAAAAAGGTGGCGCGCAACTTTGGTCATGTGCAGGGCAATTGGGGTTAAGGGTAATCAGGCACTGCTTCTTTAACGAATTCGGCTGTCTTTTTGTGACGGTGTATGTAAGAAAAAAGCTCTTTTTGTATCGTAAATTTCGCAAATGAACCCGAGCCGCCCGGAGCTAATGAATGAGATCCTTGCCCGCGAATCTGCCGGCGGCGGAAGCATCAATCAATGTTCGGTCATCACTACCGGAAAAGGAAAATATTTTCTGAAAAAAAACAATGCTTCCTTTTCCAACAGCATGTTTCAGGCAGAAGCAAAAGGTTTGAATTTGCTGAAGGGAAAAAGTTCATTCTGCATTCCCGAACCGATGGCCGCGTGGGACGAAGATGGTTTTTCTTTTTTGCTGATGGAATTTCTCGGGCGCGCATCTGCGCATTCAAACGGAATGTTCGATGCGGGAAGATCATTGGCGGAGCTCCACAAAAATTCTTCAGAAAAATTCGGACTCGATCATCATAATTTTATCGGCACACTTCATCAATCAAATTCAAAACATAATTCGTGGGAAGAATTCTTTTCACGCGAGCGCATGCTCCCGCAGGTGAAACGCGCACGCGACACAGGAAAAATTTCTCCTTCACTGGTTGCATTATCAGAAAAATTCTGCTCGTACATTGGTGAGATTTTCCCGGAGGAAAAACCTTCCTTACTGCATGGCGATCTGTGGAGCGGAAATTATTTTCATTCTGCGAATGGCCCGGCCGTTTTCGATCCGGCTATTTATTACGGCCACCGTGAAATGGATCTTGCCATGACAAAATTATTCGGTGGATTTGATGAAGATTTTTATTCCGGTTATGAAAATGAATTTCCATTGGAGAAAAAGTGGAAAACGCGAATTGAATTTTGTAATCTGTATCCGCTTCTTGTACATTTAAATTTGTTCGGTGGTGGATATGTGAATGATGTGAAGATGATACTGGGGAAGTTTTGAGTGATGCGTTTGGGGTTACGAGTGCGCGTTGAATTCACCTCCTCATTCCATTTTCATTCGCACATTAACACACTTGCATACTCTGTCATTTGCACATTAGCACCGCCTTCGTTATATTTTGTCGGGCAAGCATTACCTTCGTGCCATGTCAGAAAATTCCATCAATTCCTCCAAAGCTCCCGATCCTGTAGGACTTTATCCGCATGCAAAACGTGTGGGCAATTTACTTTTTCTCTCCGGCGTAGGTCCGCGCGAGAAAGGAACAAAAAAAATTCCGGGAGTGGAACTGGATGCAAACGGAAAAATAATTTCTTACGATATAGAAAAACAATGCCGCAGCGTTTTTCAGAATGTGAAATTCATTCTCGAAGATGCAGGAAGCTCGTGGAATAAAATTGTGGACGTCACCGTTTTTCTCACCAACATGAAAGACGATTTCGAAGTGTATAATAAATTATGGGCAGAATATTTTTCCGAAAATCCTCCGTGCAGAACTACTTTGGAAATAAATTGTCTGCCTACCCCGATAGCGATAGAGTTGAAAGTAATTGCTGCTGTTTAGTTCCAGGTTCAAAGTTCGCTGATGAAAAAATATTCCTCGCTTCTAACTTCGGCCTTCGGCTTTCCCTCCTTCGTTATCACTTCGGCGGGCAGGCTGCTTACTGCCTTCTGCTTCCTGCTTCCTGTATTCTCCTGCGGAAAAAAGAAACATATTATTTCTCAGGGCACAACAGAATATCTCGGTGAAAAATGGAAACAGGAATACTACACCGATCACGATTCTGCATTTGAAGAATACCGCTACATAGAGAACGGGCAGTTATTTATGTTTAAAAAAGCAGCATCGGAAAAGGAAATGAACGACAGTACCTATTCTTCGGTTTTCTGGTACCGCACTATGAAAGTGATGGAAACACGTTCGTACGAAAAGAAAATTCCTACAGACACGTGGATGGATTATTATCGCAGCGGAAAAAAAAGATCACAGCAGAAATTTGAAAACGGGAAATTGATCACGCTCACGCAATGGTATGAAAACGGGAATACAGATATTGAAAGTCATTCTGCTCCCGATGGAAAAATGGTGCGCAACGAATTTTTTGAGAATGGAAACCCCGAGCAACAACTCAACATTGATTCCATTGGCAATGGTACGTGCGCTAATTTTTTCAGCAACGGGAAAAAACAGTCGGAAGGAAATGTGGTGAATAAATCGGCAATAGGCATCTGGCACCGCTGGGATTCATTGGGAAATTCACTCCCGGATACGCTTTGTGGAATTTCACAATTTCAATCGTACTGAGGAAGATGGAGGATGTAAAACACCGAAAGGAAAATAATTCATTTCTCCCCTGCTAAAATCAGGTCCATCTCCATCTCCGGCTTCTCACGGCTAATTTCTATCTTTGCTCCCCCCCAATGAAAATCTACCCGGAATACGATAATCTCGATCTGCCGAAAATAGCGGAAGAAGTTCTCGCGTACTGGGACAAGAACAGAATTTTCGAACGCAGCGTTTCTGAACGTGAAGGTGCCGAACCTTTTGTGTTTTACGAAGGCCCCCCTTCTGCCAATGGAATTCCCGGCATTCACCACGTGATGGCGCGCGCGATGAAAGATATTTTCTGCCGCTATCAAACGCTCAAAGGAAAACAGGTAAAAAGAAAAGCGGGCTGGGACACGCACGGACTTCCTATTGAGCTGAGCGTTGAAAAAACTTTAGGAATTACAAAAGAAGACATCGGCAAGAAAATTTCCATTGACGAATACAACAAAGCGTGCCGCAAGGAAGTGATGAAGTACACGCACCTGTGGGAAGATGTCACGCGCAAGATGGGCTATTGGGTGGACATGAAAGATCCTTACATCACCTACGAAAATAAATACATCGAGAGTGTTTGGTGGTTGTTGCAGCAACTCTACAAAAAAAATCTGCTCTACAAAGGATATTCCATTCAGCCATATTCTCCAGCAGCAGGAACGGGTTTGTCTTCGCACGAATTAAATCAGCCGGGATGTTATAGGAATGTGAAAGACAGAACGGCGACGGCGATGTTTAAGTTGACTGAAGATTCAAAATTGAAAATTGAAAATTGGCTCAAAGAACGCGCTGTGAAGAATTATAATAACTGGGGAGATTTTTATTTTTTGGCTTGGACAACAACTCCATGGACATTGCCATCGAATACAGCTTTGGCTTTGGGAAATAGGGTTGATTACGGTTTCACAAAAACTTTTCATCCATTCACCCATAAACCAATTATAGTTGTGTTGGCTATTAGTCCAACATCAAAGTATTTTCCCTTTGAGAATTTTGGTTTATCACTAGAAAATTATAAAGCAGGCGACAAAAAAATTCCTTCTGAAAATCTCGTTTGGGATTCTGGATATCCTTATGACAATAAGACAACTTTTCGAGTAGATACAAACACCATTTATGGAGAAGAGCTTATTAAATTAAACCTCCAATACGAACAACTCCTTCCTTACACACTTCCGCACGAGCACGCCGACAAAGCGTTCCGTGTGATCGCCGGAGATTTTGTTTCTACCGAAGACGGAACCGGCATCGTACACATCGCGCCTACGTTCGGTGCAGATGACATGCGCGCGGCAAAAGCAGCTGGCGTTCCTCCAATGCTGGTGATTGATGAAAACGGAAAAGCAGTTCCACTTGTAGATCTTCGCGGAAAATTCCGTCCGGAGATGAAAGAATTCGCCGGAGAATATGTGAAGGCAGATTATTTATCGGACGCTGAAAAAGTTTCTGAAGTCGAACGACTGAAAAAATTATCGGGCAATGAATTGAATGATCTCGTTTCGAAAATTGTTTCGCGCACCAATGAATATTTAAGTGTTGATGAACGTCTCATTCTGAAACTCGAACAGGAAGGGAAATTATTCAAGAAAGAAACATACGAGCACAATTATCCGCATTGCTGGAGAACAGATAAACCGGTGTTGTATTATCCGCTCGACAGTTGGTTCATCAAAGCTTCTTCGATGAAAGATAGAATGAGCGAACTGAATAAAACCATCAACTGGAAACCGGAATCAACAGGGACAGGCCGCTTCGGTGAATGGCTGAATAATCTGCAGGACTGGAATCTTTCCCGTTCCCGCTATTGGGGAATTCCACTGCCGATCTGGGTGAGTGAAGACAAACAGGACATGATCTGCGTCGGCTCGGCAGAAGAACTTAAAAAAGAAATTGATCGTTCGGTGAAAGCGGGATACATGAAAAATAATCCACTTGAGAATTTTGTTCCCGGAAATTTCACGAAAGAGAATTACGACACGTTCGATCTGCATCGTCCGTATTCCGACGAAATTATTTTGGAACGCAACGGAAAAAAATTATTCCGCGAATTGGATTTGATCGATGTTTGGTTTGATTCAGGGGCAATGCCGTATGCGCAATTGCATTATCCGTTTGAAAACAAAGAGCTGATCGATGAGCGAAAATATTTTCCGGCCGATTTCATTGCAGAAGGTGTAGATCAAACGCGCGGATGGTTTTACACTTTACACGCGATCGCAGTAATGCAATTCGACAGTGTTGCTTACAAGAATGTAATTTCCAATGGACTCGTACTCGACAAGAATGGAAATAAAATGTCGAAGCGACTGGGAAATACGGTTGATCCGTTCGAAACACTGAAAAAATATGGTGCGGATGCAACGCGCTGGTACATGACCACGAACGCATCACCATGGGATAATTTAAAATTCAACTCCGAAGGAATTGTTCAATCGCAGAAAGGATTTTTCGGAACACTTTATAATACGTATTCTTTTTTTGCGCTGTATGCGAATATTGACCAGTTTGTTTTTGATGAGAAAAACACTGTTCCTTATTCCGAAAGAACAGAACTTGACCGCTGGATCATTTCGCGTTTACATTCATTGGTGAAGTTTGTCACGGAAAAACTCGATGATTACGATCCGACTCCTGCAGCGCGCGCGATAGAAAATTTTGTGGATGAACATTTGTCGAACTGGTATGTGCGTCTTTCGCGTCGCCGCTTTTGGAAAGGGGAAATGAGCGATGATAAAAAGGCGGCTTATGAAACATTGCACGAGTGCCTGAAAGTTGTTGCACAATTATCGAGTGTGTTCGCACCATTTTTTTCCGATCGTTTGTACCTCGATCTTTGCGGAGAAAAAAATATTCCTTCTGTGCATTTATCATTATTGCCGAAGAGCAATGCAACGCTCATTGACAAAGAACTGGAAGAAAGAATGGAATTGGCGGAACGTTTTTCATCGCTGGTATTTTCACTCCGCAAAAAGCAGAATATCCGCGTTCGTCAGCCCTTAACTAGGATCATGATCCCTGTGCTGGATGAGCAATTCCGCGAGCGTCTGGACCTTGTAAAAAACCTGATCTTATCGGAAACCAATGTAAAAACATTGGAATTTGTCCTTGATCCGGGAATATTCAGTAAAAAAATCAAGCCCGATTTCAAGCTTTTGGGTAAGAAACTGGGGCGGCACATGAAGGCAGCAGCGGCTGCCATTACTACTATGAAGCAGGACGACATTTCCCTGCTCGAAACGCAGGGGTTCCTTGACTTAAATTTCGATGGAGAACGTGTTCGAATAGAACGTTCTGAGGTAGAGATACTTGTAGATGATCTTCCGGGTATGCTGGTGGCAATGGATGGCCGATTGACTGTAGCATTAGACATTACGATGACACAGGAATTGAGGGAAGAGGGCCTGGCGAGGGAGTTGGTGAACCGAATTCAGAATATTCGTAAAGACAAGGATTTTCAAGTGACCGATCGAATAGATGTGCAGATAAAAATGCATGATCTTCTTCGCTCTGCTGTGAGAAATAATTTCAATTATATTTGCTCTGAAACTCTCGCGGATTCGCTGGAATTGGTACACACCCTCTCGGAAAAAGAGGCAGTTCCGGTAGAAGTTGATGACGAGATAAAAACTTTAGTACACATCACAAAACACAATTAAAATTTCTACACCCATGGCTAAAAAGGCGAAAAAAGGCGGCAAAGCCAAAAAGGCAAAAACTGCAAAGAAAAAAGCAGCTAAGAAAAAAGCAGCTCCTAAAAAGAAAGCTTCTAAAAAAGCGAAACCCGCTAAGAAAAAAGCAGCGAAAAAAGCAAAACCGGCAGCTAAGAAAAAGGCGGCTAAGAAAGCGAAACCCGCTGCAAAGAAAAAAGCAGCTCCGAAGAAACCAGCAGCTCCTAAAAAAGCTCCGGCACCAAAACCAACGGCAGAGAAAATTGTCACCCCTCCTGTTGCTCATAATGAGACTATGCCGGAACCGGAAACTGCAATGGAAATGAACGAGGAGCTTCCGGAAATGGAAAATGAAAGCGAAAACAATTCATCTGAATCAGATGAAATGCGTGGCGCTTTTGATCATTTCTGATAAACGGAAATTTTTCCGGTAACATTCGATTCAATTTACCCCACTGCCTGTTCCTGCAAGAAAGGCGTATGGTAGTGGGGTAATTAATTTTTTATTCCAATCAAAATGGCTAAAAAAGTTTCTGCAAAAAAAAGTGCAAAAGGTAAAACTTCTAAAGTGGCGAAGAAGAAAAAAGCGCCGGTAAAGGCGAAGAAGAAACCTGTGAAAAAAGCAAAGGCAAAGCCTGCTTCGAAAGCGAAGAAAAAAACGGTTGCTAAAAAAGTTGCGCCGAAAAAAACGGCAAAAGCAAAACCTGTCGCAAAGAAAATGGCAGTGAAGCCCGCACCGAAACCAGTGATGAAATCGAAACCGGTCGCCGCACCTCCGAAAAAATCGACTACGCTCGCCCTGCTTCAGCCGAAATTACCTCCGGTGATCTCTCCTCCTATTGCAAGAAACAATGTGATCTTCAAAAAAGCAAAATCGCAGGTGGATAACCGTACACGTTATTCCGATAGTGAATTGAAAGAATTCCGTGAACTCATCAACGCGAAACTCGCAGAAGCTTCACGCGATTATGAATTGCTCAAGAATACGCTTTCACACAAAGATGATCACGGAACAGACGACACCTCTCCTACTTTCAAATTACTGGAAGACGGATCGGATGTGCTTTCGAAAGAAGAAACCGCACAACTCGCCGCGCGCCAGGAAAAATATATTCAGAACCTGAAGAACGCACTCATCCGTATTGAAAATAAAACTTACGGAATCTGCCGCATCACCGGAAAACTTATTCCGAAAGAACGTTTGCGCAGTGTTCCTCATGCAACCCTCAGCATCGATGCTAAAATGGGACAGCATAATTAGGGGAACGAATTTCAAATTGCTCGAATATGCTAATGATAAAGAGGATTTTCTTCATTGAGAATCCTCTTGATTTTTAAACAATCGATTTCACATCAATTATCATTTCGACCTCTTTTCTCAATTTTTCTATTTGTAATTTTGCACTGTGTCAATGAATTTTCTCAACATTCTTAATCAGTATATTCGCACCATTCGTAATTCGTTCACCATTTGAAAAAAGCTCTCGCCATTGCATTTGCTGTACTTTTCATCGACCAGTCAATCAAGATCTGGATCAAAACTACCATGCATCTCGGCCAGGCCTATGAAGTATCGGGCCATTGGTTCTTCCTGCATTTCGTAGAAAATCCAGGAATGGCTTTCGGCCTCACACTTTCTGATGGCGCGTGGGGAAAATTATTGCTCAGCATTTTCCGTTTGCTCGCTGTAGCCGGCATCGGTTATTACCTGTGGACACTCTTCAGAAAAAATGTTCGCCCGCTGCTCGTCGTGTGCGTAGCGCTCATCTTCGCGGGCGCAATGGGAAATATCATCGACAGTGTTTTTTACGGAAAATTTTTTACTGCAAGTGATCCCTGGGATCAGAACGTTTCGCAGCTCGTTGCCAATGGAAAAGGATATGCAGGATTCCTGCACGGGCAAGTGGTGGATATGTTTTATTTCCCGGTTTATACCGGGCATTTTCCGAAAAGTTTTCCATTCTGGGGCGGAGAAGAATTCTGTTTCTTCCGGCCCGTCTTCAATATTGCTGATGCTTCTATTTCTGTCGGAGTTTTCCTTCTCATCATTTTTCAGAAACGCCTTTTCGGAAAACTTGCAACTCTCCCCGAAAAAAAAATTCTGACTACCAATATCTTTTTCGGATGCATCTTTTTCCTGATCAGCTCCTTCCTCCTGCTCACCTACTTCACTCTTTTTTCGAAGATCCACCCGCTTTCAGGAATGAAGATCGGGCTCGTGTTTTTACTTGCCGCTGCTGCCGGAACAGGAATGTTTTATTTCCTGCAACGTTACCCGCGATTTATTCCCGATGAAGAAGAAATTCCGGCGAAAGTTGACGTGACTGAAAAAGAACAAACAGATGCAACATCTGCTTCAACCGAAATTCAAGGCGATCAGAATTCCTGAAAATGAATTTTAGACATCCTCTCACACTAATTTTTTCTCCACTAAATATTCTGCGATCTGTACTGCGTTCGTCGCTGCTCCTTTGCGCAGGTTATCAGAAACGATCCACATATTGAGCGTTTTCGGTTGTGTTTCATCGCGGCGCAATCTTCCGACAAAAACCTCATCCTTATTGTGCGCATGAAGCAGCGGCATCGGATACTGCAGATTTTTCACATCATCGATAACCGCAATTCCCGGCGATTTCTCCAATAACGTACGCACCTCCGCAAGATCAAATTCATTTTCAAATTCCACATTCACCGATTCCGAGTGGCCACCCATAACAGGAATGCGCACTGCCGTTGCGGTAAGGCGAATGGAATCATCGCGCATGATCTTCCTCGTTTCATTCACCATTTTCATTTCTTCCTTCGTGTATCCGTTATCCATGAACACATCGATCTGCGGAATTGCATTCATGTCTATCGTGTAAGCATACGCCATTTCTCCTTTTTGATTTTTTCTTTCATTCATCAACTGATCGACCGCTTTTTTTCCTGTGCCCGTCACCGATTGGTAAGTGCTGACCACAATTCTTTTCACTTTGTATTTTTTGTGCAGCGGATTCAGCGCCACTACCATTTGAATGGTGGAACAATTCGGGTTGGCAATGATCCTGTCGCTTGGTGTCAATACTTCCGCATTCAGTTCGGGTACAATGAGTTTTTTCGAAGTATCCATTCTCCATGCCGAAGAATTATCGATCACCGTGATTCCTGCTTCAGCAAATTTCGGCGCCCATTCTAGCGAAGTGTTTCCACCGGCAGAAAATAATGCGATCTGTGGTTTCATGCCAATGGCCACTGCGGGAATTACCACTTTATATTTTTCCCCTTTGAAAGAAATTTCTTTCCCGGCCGATCTTTCCGAAGCAACCGGGATCAGCTCTGTAACTGGGAAATTTCTCTCTGCGAGCACTTCCAGCATTTTTGTGCCTACTAATCCGGTGGCACCTACAACAGCTATTTTCATGGTTACAATTTTTAATTTACGATTTGAACTACGGCCCCGATTATAATGTACGATTCAAATTGTACATCGTAAATAAAAAAGCCCTTCCATCGGGAAAGGCCATTGTTTATTATTGCGATGCAAAAAACACAGGAGACCTTTCCTTTACAGGAGCGGTTTTTTCATCTTGCGTTTCATACAGCTGATATTCATGGGCGCAAAGATGAAACTTTTTCCTTTCCTGTGTATGCAAATTCTGAAGTTTTGTTCACAGAAAATCCACCCTTCGCAAGAGTGATTATTTTATCTTTACAAGTGTTTATTTTCAAAGGACAAATGAAATTCCGTTCGGCCGCTTTATTGGTGGTATTCTTTTTATTTGCCGGTTTCATTCCGGCCCAGATCTCTGATAACTTTTCGGATGGCGATTTTACAGCAAATCCCACGTGGAGCGGTGACGCTGCCGATTACCAGGTAAATGCTTCATTCCAGTTACAACTCAACAGTGCAAGCACCGTTGCCGATACTTCGTATCTCTCTTTTCCGAGCCCTTTCATCGGTAATGCTGAATGGGATTTCTGGGTGAAAGAAAGTTTTGCGCCTTCTGATAACAATAATGTGCGCGTTTATCTTGTTTCCGATATTGCGAATCTCAAAGGAAATGTAAATGGATATTATGTGCGAATGGGAGAGAACGGTTCGCTCGACAGTATCGATCTATGGGAACAAAGCGGAACCACGCAAACTAAGATCATAGACGGCATCAATAATCATTGCGCAGCCACCACCAACACACTTCGCATTAAAGTGACACGCGATGCCACAGGTACATGGACGTTGTATTCTGACACAACCGGCGGAACGAATTACCAGGTGGAAGGAATGGTTTTCGATAACACGCACACGACAAGCAGTTTTTTCGGCGTGTTCAGTAAATACACCATCTCCAACGTAACGAAATTCTATTACGACGATATTTATGTGGGGCCCGTAATTGTTGACAACACTCCTCCAACACTTGTTTCTGCTACGGCAACTTCTGCAACGGCGCTTGATGTTTTATTCGATGAGAATGTGGATGCGGTGACTTCCCAGGTGACAACAAATTATTCCGTAAATAATTCCATTGGCAATCCCATAACGGCTGTGCGCGATGCGGTCAATCATTCGCTCGTGCATCTCACGTTCTCCAGCAGCTTCGTGAGCGCAACCGCGTACACGCTCACGGTCACGAACGTGCAGGACCTGAGCGCGAATGCGATCACGAGTGCGAACACGAATTTTACTTATTTCCCATTGAGCAATCCTGTTTTTCATGATGTGATCATCAACGAGATCATGGCCGATCCTTCTCCCGTTGTTGCATTGCCGAATACTGAATTTGTTGAACTCTACAATCGCAGTGCAAATAATTTCGATCTCAGCGGATGGGGTTTCACAGACGGCGTTTCCAATGGGGCGCTGAATTCTGCCGTGATCCCCGCCGGCGGTTACGTGATCATCTGCGCAAATGCCGACACTTCACTTCTTTCTCCTTACGGCCCAACGGTCGGAGTAAGTTCATGGCCTTCGCTGAATAATTCGGGCGACAATTTAAAATTGATGGACGCTGCAAGTAACGTAATCGATTCTGTTGATTATGATATTTCCTGGTACCAGGATGCCATAAAACAAAATGGAGGATGGACGCTTGAACTTATTAATCCAAATGCCGGCATTGGATGTTCTCCTGCAGGAAACTGGATCGCATCGGTGAATGTTGCCGGCGGAACTCCCGGAACGCAGAATTCTGTTTACAATAATTCTCCTGATATCATTGGTCCCATTCTTCAATCGGTTTCCGCAACAGATAGTTTGCATGTTGTTTTATGTTTCAATGAAGCGATTGATCCCTCTCAACTCACTACTCTTTCCAATTACAATATTTCTCCTGCGATCGGAAATCCGATTTCACTTTATTATGATACCACAACACTCCGGTGTATTTATCTCACGCTGGGAACTGCGTTGTCTAATAACACAACCTACACGATCACATTCGGCGCGCTTACTGATTGTGCGGGCAATGCGGCGAATCCGAATTCGGGAATTTTTTCCTATCACAAAATTCAACCCTATGATGTAGTGATCAACGAGATCATGGCCGATCCCGATCCGCCGGTGCAATTGCCGAATGAAGAATATTTTGAATTGTTCAACCGCACACCGTATTCCCTTTCACTCGACAACTGGACGATCACCGTTGGAACAACGACGCGCACACTTGTTGGTGTAACCTTACCGGCCGATAGTTTTGTTGTGCTCACTTCAACGACGGCGGCCCCGCTTTTCACAGGAATAAATGTAGTGGGCGTAACAAGTTTTTCTGCGCTTACAAATACCGGTGCAACAATAACACTTCGCGATGTGAGTGGAATGGAAATTCATTCCGTCACTTATTCCGACACGTGGTACCAGAATAGCGCGAAGCAGAATGGCGGATGGTCGCTCGAACAAATTGATCCGAATAATCCGTGCGGGGGAATGAACAACTGGAAGGCTTCTGTTGCAACAGCAGGAGGAACTCCGGGTGCTCGCAATAGCGTGAATGCATCGAATCCTGATCATGTTGCTCCGCGTCTCGTTCGCGTTTCTGTTCTTGCTGCCGATAGTCTCCGTTTGTTTTTTTCAGAACCGCTCGACAGTTTAACGATGGCGAATGTGTCGCGATACACGATCGATAACAGTATCGGAAATCCGCTGAGCGTTCGTCCAGTTTCTCCTGACTTTACAAAATGCGATCTCAAGCTTCCTGTTTCCATTGTTGCAGGAATAATTTATCATGTGAGTGTGAATACTTCACTTTCGGATTGTGCGGGAAATGCACTGGAAACACCGAACGATGCGCCATTCGCATTGCCGGAAGCTGCGCTGAGAAATGATATTGTGATCAATGAAATTCTTTTCGATCCGAATGCAGGAGGAACAGATTTCGTGGAGATCTATAACCGCTCGGGTAAAGTTGTAGATCTGAAAAATATTGTTTTGTGCACGGCTGATACGGTTGCGCATATTCTCAATGATCTGAATGTGGTGGCGCCGGAAGGATATTTATTTTTCCCTTCGCAATATCTCGTGCTGAGCCAGGGTAGTGTTTTAGTACAACAGCAATATCCTTCAGAAACGAACATTGATCTCTGCCTCGACATGACGAATATCCCATCCATGAATGTTAGCGGTGGTATTGTAATTCTTGCCGACACCGGTTTTCACATCATCGATAGTCTCGTGTATTCTTCTTCCTGGCATTTTCCATTGCTGCAAACCACAAAAGGAGTTTCGCTCGAGCGCATCGATTTCGACCGGCAAACGCAGGATCCCACCAACTGGCACAGCGCTTCTGAAAACATAGGATTCGCAACGCCCACACAGCAGAATTCGCAGTATTCCCCAATGGGAACTGCTGATGACGGGGCAGTGACCGTTTCGGCGGAAACTTCGCAGCAGATATTTTCTCCCGACGGAGACGGCTACAACGACGTGATCAATATCAATTATCTTTTTTCCGAGCCGGGTTATGTGGCGAATGTTTCCGTGTACGATGCGCGCGGGCGACTGGTGCGTACGCTGGTGCGCAATGAATTGCTCGGAACAATGAACGGAAGTTTTTCCTGGGATGGAACAATGGACGATCGCACGAAAGCGCGCGTTGGCGCATACGTGATCTATTTCGAAGCGTTCAAACAGGACGGCACCGTGAAAGAATACAAGAGAAGTTGTGTGCTGGCCGGAAAACTCTGAGCAAATGACATGCGTTCCCGAAAAATAAGTTTTTCTTTTTTTATTTCCTGTTTTTTTTCCCTTCCCTCTTTTTTATTTTTATTTTTTTCCTGCAACACTCCCGCTGTTCATGAAAAAAATAATTCCGATTCCGCCCCCACTGCATCTTTTCGCACGGTGAACATCCACAATGAATACTCGCTTGAAATTCCTCTTCACCTTATTTCCACAAATTCACTGAATGCTGATGCATCTCTTCAGTTTGCCGACAATGACAGTAACGAATTTGTAACGGTGATTGATGAGGAAATTTCTGTGCTTGATGATACGTTGAGGATTTACAATACGGATCATGATCGCATTTCAAATTTTACCGCCCTGCACATGAGTATGATGAAGGCCGCGGTAAAAATTAACGGCAACGTGAAATATTCTCAACAGAACATTGACAATCTTCCGGCACAAATTGCGGAATTCGCGGCAGACGTTCCCGGTATTCCATTGCCCATCGGTTATAAAATAGCATTCGTCGCCGGTAAAAAGAAATATTATACCATCACCGCCTGGTGCCTGCAGGAAGATGAAAAAAGAAATGCCGTAGAAATGCTAAGAATGTTGCATTCATTCCGGGAGAAATAGTGGGAAAACTTTTTCAAAACTTCATTCGGAAAGAAGAAAAATATCCTTAAGGACTATTTATTTTTAGCGCCATAAAAAAATAATAGTTTATGTCTGAAACTTTAGTGGCGAAAGCTGAATCAAAAAAAATAACGATGAACTTTCCAAACCTGATCACCACGCTCGAGAACGGAATTTATACGGTCATTCTCAATCGCCCGGATAAACTCAATGCGCTGAATAAAGCGTTGCTTGCCGACCTGGAAAGTGCGATGCATTATGCCGTAACAGAAAATGCAGTGAAAGGCGTGATCATTACCGGCGCAGGACCGAAAGCATTTGTTGCAGGTGCAGATATTTCCGAATTCGTTGGCCTCGATGCAAAAGGCGGAGCGGAGTTCGCGCAGAAAGGGCAGAAAATTTTTAAATCAATTGAACTTTGTCCGAAGCCGGTGATCGCTGCCGTAAACGGTTATGCACTCGGTGGCGGGTGCGAACTTGCCATGGCGTGCCACATGCGCATTGCAGCCGAAAGCGCAAAATTCGGTCAGCCCGAAGTGAATCTCGGACTCATTCCGGGTTATGGCGGAACACAACGCCTCACGATGCACATTGGCCGCGGCCGCGCAACAGAAGTGCTCATGACCGGCGATATCATTGACGCGAAAGATGCTTACCGCGTGGGCCTGTGCAATTATCTTGTGCCAAATGATCAGCTCATTCCCAAATGCGAAGAGATCCTGAGAAAAATATTTACCAAAGCGCCATTCGCAGTTTCAGAAATTGTAAAATGTGTGGATGCGCATTACACCGATGGTGTGGACGGATTCAAATATGAAGTAGATTCATTCTCGCGCTGCTGCGGAACTTCTGATTTTGCTGAAGGAACAACATCCTTCATGGAAAAAAGAAAACCGGATTTCAAAGGGAAATGAGTGGGGAGAACGGAGAGAGGAGTTTGGAGAAAATTTTTTCATAAAAAAAATCCCGGCCTCAAATAAGCAGGGATTTTTTTTATTCGAAAGTTTCGGAATTTGTTTTTTTAATCCTTGTACATCACTTTTTCATCGTCCTTATTGTAGAAAAAACTGATGCCCATATTTTTCTTCACAAAATCGCGGAACTCCGTTGCGCTTTCGAATTCTTCCGTGATGTTATCGGTCACCGCGCGCAGTTTTACACGGCTTGCATCGCCATCCATTTTTTCCACTTTGTAATAATAATACTGTATCTCCTCTGCAGTTGGATTTCCGTCTTTATCCACTTCATAAACATTCAGAAAAAGCGCATCGCCGAGCGGTGTAATGAATCCTTTGTAATAAGTAGGTTCGCCTCCGTTCTTCGTATCTTTCTTGGTAATCTTGTACATTGTTCCTTCGAGTTCCACTTTGTAAACGTAATCTTCTTCGCCTTTGCAATCCCATTTTTTTGCAACGAGACTTTGATCGGCAATTGCATTGGAAGCATCGCCAAGTGTGAATTTCGATTCATAGGGGCAGCCCATGAACAGGAGACTGAGAGCGCCGAACAACGCGGCTATCCGTAAGGGTTTCATGTGATTTGGTTTAAGTGAGTGACAAAGTTATAATTTAATTGAAACGCGCTCATGATCTTTCGCATGAAGTGATTTTTCATTGGAGAATTCAAAAGAACGCGCCGACAATAATAGCAAAAAGCAGGCCGCATTGGAACGCCCGAAAGTGAAATACGGCAAATGCCGGATGACACAAATCGTGTTAAGTTGGTTTTTAGAGCGAAAATCGGCCGGATTTTTACCAATGATTTTAACCTTTCCTCGTTTATAAAAAGGCCATTTCCTTCCCGCGACTAAAGTATTTTAAGGCACATTCGTAGTTGATCATGAGCGCAACTCCTCTCAAGCGTCTTGCAGGACAAACAGCAGTTTACGGACTTCCCACCATTGTGGGGCGCATGCTCAATTATGCGCTCGTTCCTTTTTTCACTTACATCTTCGGTAAGCCGGCCGATTTCGGACTGAACATTGAATTCTACGCTTACATTTCTTTCCTGAATATTCTTTTCACTTACGGAATGGAAACGGGGCTGTTTAATTTTTCCGTGAGTGAGCCGGATAAAAATCTTGTTTACTCTACTGCGCTCCGTTCACTGGTGGTTTCCACAATTGTACTGAGCATTCCCTTCCTGATTTTTGCGCCATCGCTTGCGTCGCTATTACGTTATCCCGGCCACGGTGAATTTATTCTGTGGGCCATTCTCATTGTGGGAACAGATGCGCTCACGGCAATTCCATTTGCAAAATTGCGTGAAGAAAATAAAGCGAAAAGATTTGCACGCATAAAAATGCTGAACATCGCCGTCCAGTTGTTGCTGAATTTATTTTTTGTAGGCGTTTGCAAATTCTATCACGAAAAACATCCGGGATCTTTCCTCGGAAATCTTTACGATCCGCAGATCGGGATTGCTTATGCGTTCGTCGCCAACCTTGCTGCAAATATTATTTCCATTTTGTTTTTACTCCCGGAAATGCTCCGCATCCGTTACGGTTTCGATCTTTCTCTCTGGAAACGCATGATGACGTATTCTCTTCCACTGCTCATTGTAGGATTCGGCGGAATGACGAATGAAACGATGGATCGCATTCTTCTCAAATACATGTTGCCGGCAAATATTGCTGAATCGCAGGTGGGAATTTACGGCGCGTGTTACAAGATCTCGATCCTGATGACGCTTTTTGTAATGGCGTTCCGTTATGCGGCTGAGCCGTTCTTTTTCTCGAGGCAAAAAGATAAAGATGCGCACACGATGTATGGCAAAGTAATGACCTGGTTCGTGATCTTCTGCCTGCTCATCTTCCTCGGCACGACGCTGAATATTTCCTGGATAAAATATTTTGTGGGAAAAGAATATCGCGCCGGGTTGCCGGTGGTGCCCATTCTTCTGCTTGCAAATTTATTTCTTGGAATGTATTTCAATCTTTCCATCTGGTACAAACTCACCGGAAGAACGAAATTCGGAATGTGGCTTACGCTTTTCGGCGCGGCGATCACGCTGTTGCTTAATTTTCTCTGGATTCCTTCTGCGAATATTTATTACGGCGGGTACATGGGATCGGCGTGGGCAACACTCATCTGTTATGCTTCGATGATGGTGCTTTCCTATTTTGTTGGACAGAAATATTACCGCGTCGATTACGATGTGTTCCGTGTGCTGGCTTATCTCTCATTCGCGATCGGGCTTTTTTTCGCAGGAAAATATCTTCCGCTTTCTTCTCACTTTGCTGACCTGTGTGTAAAAAACCTGCTGATCATTTTTTACATCGCGGTAGTTGTGCTCATTGAAAAACCACAGCGATTCATTCGCAGAAACACTTCTTCACCCGATCCAAAATCCTGATTTTCGTACCTTCGTTTTCCATGCTGAAAGTCCCCGTCGTCAACAAATCCAAACACGAACTCCCTTCGTATTCCACACCACATTCTGCCGGGCTGGATCTTCGCGCAAATCTTGACGTGCCCGTTACGCTTGCACCACTCGGGCGCGCACCCATTCCCACGGGACTCTTCATTGAATTGCCAATTGGTTACGAAGCACAGATCCGGCCGAGAAGCGGACTTGCTGCGAAGAATGGAATTTCTGTTTTGAATTCTCCCGGTACGATCGACGCTGATTATCGCGGCGAAATAAAAGTGATCCTTGTGAATTTATCCAATGTTCCATTCATTGTAAACGACGGAGAACGTATTGCACAAATGGTCATCGCAAAACATGAACAGATAAGCTGGATGCCGACAGAAAATCTTGCTTCCTCTGAAAGAGGAGACGGAGGATTCGGACATACAGGAACGAAATAAAAAAAATCCCGAATTCCAAAAAACAAATTTCAAAGAATTCCTAATAATGAAACGTAATACTTCATACCGGATTTGGAATTTGAAATTTGAAATTTTTGAATTTTATATGTTATGAAAATAATTATCCCGATGGCGGGCATGGGAAAACGGATGCGCCCGCATACACTCACCGTTCCGAAACCGCTCATACCGGTTGCCGGAAAACCTATTGTGCAACGGCTGGCAGAAGATATTGCCGTGGTGTGCAATGAACCGCTGGAAGAAATTGCTTTCATCATCGGCCCTTTGTTCGGAAAAGAAGTGGAGCAAATGCTGCGCGATATTGCGACTAAACTGGGCGCCAAAGCAACCATCACTTACCAGGAAGAAGCGCTGGGCACTGCGCACGCGATCCTATGCGCGAAAGAATCGCTCGAAGGAAAAGTTGTCGTTGCGTTTGCTGATACACTTTTCAAGGCAGATTTTAAACTTGATTCATCAAAAGAAGGAATCATCTGGGTGCAGAAAATCAATGATCCGCGTATGTTCGGCGTAGTGAAAGTGAATGCGAATGATGAGATCACCGATTTCATTGAGAAGCCGCAGCAATTTGTAAGTGACCTCGCCATCATCGGGATCTATTATTTCCGCGATGGAAAAAATCTGCGTAATGAATTGCAATATCTTCTCGACAACAACATCCGCGACAAAGGCGAATACCAGTTGACGAATGCGCTCGAGAATATGAAGAACAAAGGCCTGAAATTTTCGCCGGGAAAAGTTACCGAGTGGCTCGATTGTGGAAATAAAGATGCAACCGTTTTCACCAATCAGCGTGTGCTGGAATTCCGCCGGAATGAAAAAGGACTTGTGTCATCTTCTTTGAATTCGGTGAACAGTAAAATTATTCCGCCGTGTTTCATTGGAGAAAATGTGAAACTGGAAAACGCCACCATAGGCCCGCATGTTTCTCTCGGCGACAATACCAGTGTTGCGAATTCCGTTATTGAAAACAGCATCATCCTCTCCGGTTCGAAAATCTCGCATTCAGAAATACGGAATTCCATGATTGGGAATCACGCGGAGGTTGATCATGTGCATGGCGATGTTTCACTCGGCGATTATAATGTTTTAAAACTTTCGTAAGGCATGCGTTTTTTCATTTACATTTTCTTTTTGATCGTGCTTGCATCATGCAATGTGATGGGGCATGGGCCGAAAAAGAAAAAGAATGATGAAGCAGGTTTCTCGAATCCAACAGCGCAACGCCACGATCCCATCACGGTGAAGCAATCGCTTCTCGAAGAAACTTTCACAGCGGGACTCATCCAGAAATCGATCGGCAATCCTGCGCAAGCGCTCGTGAGTTTCCAGACCGTGCTCAAAATGGATCCGAAATGCGGCGCTGCAGATTATGAGATCGCGGGAATCATGCAGCAGCAGGGAAATTTTTCTGATGCGGTGCAGTATGCAAAAAATGCGGTGGACAATGATCCCCAGAATAAATGGTACGATTTCCGCTATGGAGAATTGCTTGAAGCGAACGGGCGCCACGACGAATCCATAAAAATTTTCAAAGATCTTTCGGACAAAGATCCAATGAATACCGACCTGCTTTTCCGTTTGGCGGATGAACAGAAACGCGCCGGCAAATATGATGATGCTTTGAAAACTTATAATAAGATCCAATCCATAGAGGGAATTTCAGATACGCTGGCGAATGAAAAGATCGCGCTGTTTGAGATCACAGGTAACAAAGAAGCTGAAAAAAGCACGCTGGAAACTTTGGTGAAATATTTTCCGACGAAAGAAAACTACGCCCGCATTGTGGATTTCAAGGAAAAAAATCATCTGGATTATGAATTTGATCTTGTGGATTGGCAAAAGAATTATCCCAATGATATCCGTCCACAATTGAAAATAGCAGAACTCGAAATGCACTCTGATGCACTTAGTGATCGCCCGAGAGGATTTGAACTGGCAATGAATGCTTTTCAATTTTATCCCGAAGGTGAAAATGAAAAAATAAAATTCCTGGCAAAAAATTATCCCATTTCCGATTCCACACACATTACCGGCGAGAAAAAAAAGCAGGCCGATTCACTCTGCGCCATTCTCAGGAAAATTTACCCCGACGATCCCGGATCATTTTACATCAGCGGAGATTATTTCTACAACGAAGGGCAATTGGATAAGGCTGTGAAAAATTATTCGAAGGCCATTGTACTTGGAGAAACCGAATACCTGCCCTGGAAAAGAACTATGGAAATTTATTTTTCTGAAAGCGCTTATGATTCTGCACAGAAATATTGTAATAAAGCGCTGGAAATTTTTCCGCTCCAGCCCGATCCTTATTATTTTCTCGGAAGTATTTTCTACGCGAAAAAAGAATTTAAAAAAGCAGCGAGCTATCTTCAGTCGGGACTGGATATGGCTCCCGGTGATGTTCTGCTCAATGAACGCATGGGCGATACGCAATACCGGCTCGATAACGCCGATGCTGCAATGACCTTCTGGAAAAAAGCAAAAGACGGCGGCGGCAAAGGAGAAGCGCTGGAACGGAAGATCCGAACCGGAAAAATGGAAGACAAAGAATAAATTGTACATGAAAAATATTCTGCCCCTCTCACTTACTTTTCTGCTGGCACTGGTCCTATGCACTACTTCTTCGTGCAAACGAAAGAAAAAAAATACTACGCAGGTTACACCGGATACAACATCGCAAACGACGGTCGATAATTGTCACATGGATCGCCGCGCACCAAAATCGCTCATCGCTTCCATGCGCAGTAAAGAATTCGATTTTGTGTGGATGAGTGCAAAATTAAATTGTGAAGCATCGGACGACAGTTCCACTACAAGTTTCAATGTCATGCTGCGAATGAAAAAAGACAGCGCGATCTGGATGAATGTTACCGATCCTGTCATCGGAATTTCTGTTGCGCGCGCATACATAACGCGCGATTCCGTGAAGTTCATGCAGTTTCTTCCGCAGCAGAAATGTTTCGCCGGCGATTTTGCCATTCTCAGTTCCATGCTGCAGATCGATGTGGATTTCGATATGATGCAGTCGTTGCTCATTGGCAACAGCGCTTCATTTTACGAAGAAGATGAAAAACTGAAATCGTCGGTGAATGAACAAAGCTGTAATTATGTGCTGAGCACGATCCGCAAGCGAAAACTGAAAAAAGCGCTCGAAGCACAAAAACCGCCGGACGATCCTTTCCAGACAATATCACTCGACCCTTCTACGTTTAAAATCATGCGGATACTGTTCGTCGATGCAAAGAACAGAACTTTTACAGCCGATTACAGCGAGTTTTCAAAAGAAGATACTTTGTCTTTCCCGCATCACGAGATTTTTTTCGGACGCAGTGAATCAGCTTCAGCGCAACTTGATGTTGTTTTCAAACGTATTACACTGAATCAACCACTCGAATTCCCATTCTCTTTTCCCGATGACTGCAAACCGATCATACTCAAGCAAGGCCCTCCGGAGAATCATTAAACTCCCTGCCTGTATTTTTCTTGTCGCTGCTCTCGTGGTGACTGGTGCATCATTCGTGTATGCGCAGAAGAAAAAAACAAAAACAAAACCGAAAGCGGAAAAACTCGATAAGAATTCCCTGCAGAAAAAGAAAGCGAGTTTGCAGGCCGATATCGATCTCACTGATAAACTGCTGAAACAAACGCGGCGCTCGAAAACACTTTCGCTGAGCCAGCTTGTGGCGCTCAACCAGAAGATCTCCGCAAGAGAAGCACTCATAAATGAGATCGGTTCGGAAGTGAATGATATTTCCAGAGAGATCACTGACGACAATAGTTCAATCGAACGGCTCGACACGGAAGTTGCGCAGCTGAAACGCGATTATGCAAACATGATCGTTTTCGCTTACCGCAACCGGAATCCGTACGAACGCATGATGTTTATTTTTTCTTCATCCGATTTCAACCAGGCGTACCTGCGTATGCGCTACATGCAGCAGGTGGGCGAAGACCGGAAAATACATGCGCAGGAAATCGGGGATACATTGCTTGCGCTCAATGAAAATAAACGTGATCTCGAAGAGCAACTTGCAGAAAAAGAAGCGCTGCTCGATTCGCAGGAAACAGAACATCATGCACTCGCCGCAGAAAAAGATGATAAGGATAAAACTTTCCGCGACCTTCAATCGAAAGAATCGCAATTGAAAGAAGATCTTGATAAAAAGAAAAAAGAGAAATCAGATATCGACGCTGCCATTCAGAAAATGATCGCTGATGAGGCAGCGCGCGCTGCGGCAAGTGCAGCAAAATCTTCTTCAGGAAATAATTCCAAATCGAAAAATAATGATGTCCCCGCTTCAAAAGATGCTCCACCGAAATTGGTGCTCACACCCGAAGCAGAAAGTCTCGGCAATAGTTTCGCCGGAAACCAGGGCGCACTTCCCTGGCCGGTGCAGCAGGGATCCATCATTTCTCATTTCGGAAAACATGAGCATCCTGTTCTGCAGGGCGTGATGGTGAATAACAACGGGATCGATATTGCAACTACAACTGATGCCGATGCGCGTGCGGTTTTCGACGGAGAAGTTACCGGCGTCACCAACATCGCCGGATCGGGATGGCTGGTGATCGTTCGTCACGGAGAATATTTAACTGTTTATGCAAAATTAGAATCGGTGAATGTAAAACAGGGCGATAAAGTGAAAACAAAACAAGCGATCGGAAAAGTTTCTGAAGACCCGGATGAAAATCAAACGGTATTGCATTTTGAAGTGTGGAAAAGCGGCGTTGGAAAAATGGATCCGGAACAATGGCTGATGAAATCGGCGCACTGATGAGGTCATTGGTCATTAGGGTTAGCACTTTTCTAATTCACATTTTCGTAATCAGCATATCCGCACTTTCCGCATTCCGTTCCCGCATTCGTAATTAGCAAATTCGCACTTCGCACTTTCGCACCTATTCGCACTTCGTTCCCGTATTCGTAATTAGTATATTCGCACTTCGCACTTTCGCACCTATTCGCACTTCGTTCCCGTATTCGTAATCAGTATATTCGCACTTCGCATTTTCGCACCTATTCGCACTTCGTTCCCCCATTCGTAATTCGTGAATTCGCCAATTTCGTAATTTGAAAACACTCTACCTCATCCGTCACGCAAAGTCTTCCTGGAATACTGAAGGGCTTGATGATATTGACCGTCATCTCAGTTATCGCGGTTATTCCGATGCGCATGAAATGGCGAAACGCCTTAAAAATTCCATTCGTGAATCTTTCATTGTGTCGAGTCCTGCTGTGCGGGCGCTCACTACTGCACTTATTTTTTCCCGGCATCTCGATCATGATCCTTCACGCATTCACATTGCCAAAGAACTTTATGAATCGGATGTGAATGCTTACTGTAATGTGATCGCCGGTCTTCCGGAAGAAAAACACTGCATCCTGCTTTTCGGCCATAACCCTGTGATCACAGCCACCGCTAATTTTTTTGGCGGAACAGAATTGGGAGATCTGCCCACGTGTGGCATTGCCGGAATTTCATTCGAAGAACCGGCCTGGAAAAAAATTTCGGGATCGCGTGGAAAACTCGTCCTCTTTGATTTTCCGAAAAATAAAATCAACGGGAAATGAATCCTTTGTCAGGAGTGAGATAACCTCGCGGAAACTTTCTATTTTCACTCAGCAATTCTGAATTTCCCTTCCCGGGGATTCCGCATTTTATATGAAAATAAAAAATCTCAAAAAAAAATTACCGCTTGTCAACCGCGAGGTGAGCTGGCTGATGTTCAACGACCGTGTACTGCAGGAAGCGGAAGACCGTTCCAATCCGTTGCTCGAGCGTTTGCGTTTCCTTGGAATTTATTCAAACAACCGCGATGAATTTTTCCGTGTGCGCGTGGCCACGCTCAAGCGCCTTTCGCGCATCGGGAAAAAAGTGGTGGAGTCGCTAGGCGGTGATCCCGATTTTATTCTCGAGCAAGTGCAGCGCCGCGGTGTAGGGTCTTCACTGCGCTTCGAACGGATTTACCGCGAGATCCTCGGTGAACTGGAGCGGCACCGCATTCACATCATTGACGAAAAAGAGATCACGAAAGAACAGGGCGAATGGATACGCGGATTTTTTCATGATCGTGTAATGGCCATGCTCTTCCCGATCATGCTCGACAGCGCGCCATCGTTTCCGTACCTGAAAGACCAGTCTATTTATCATGCAGTAAAATTAGAGCGGCGCGAAAAGAAAAAAACGCGTTATGCGCTTGTGGAAATTCCAACGGATACACTTTCACGTTTCGTGGTTCTTCCGCAACGGGGCGCACATCATTACATCATTCTACTCGATGATGTGATCCGTTATTGTCTCGATGAAATTTTCCCTTCGCACGAATACCTGCGCGTGAGTGCCTACACGATCAAGCTCACGCGCGATGCGGAACTGGATATTGACAATGATATTTCTAAAAGTTTCATTGAGAAAATTTCAGGAAGTCTCAAGAAAAGAAAAAAAGGAGCGCCCGTACGTTTTCTCTACGACAAAGCGATGGCGCATGACCTGTTGCATTTTCTCCGCAAAAAACTGAAAGTTCTCAAGGGAGATAATATCGTTCCCGGATCGCGCTATCATAATTTCAAGGATTTTATTTCATTTCCAGATCTCGGTCATAAGGAACTGGTGTGGCCGGAGGTAACGCCGATCGATCATCCGCGTTTCACAAAAGGAGAAAGTGTTTTTCATGTGATCCGCCAGAAAGATGTTTTGTTGCATTACCCTTTTCATTCCTTCCATCACATCATCGATATATTGCGGGAAGCTTCCATTGATCCTCGCGTGAAAAAAATACAGATCACACTTTATCGCGTTTCGAAAAATTCGAACGTGGTGAATGCGCTTATCAATGCAGTGAAGAATGGTAAAGAAGTAGTCGTGGTGATGGAACTGCAGGCGCGATTTGACGAGGAGAATAATATTTTCTGGGCGAATCGTTTGCAGGAAGAAGGAGCGCGTGTCATTTTCGGTGTGCCGAATATTAAAGTGCATTCGAAACTTTTTCTCATTTCAAGACAGGAAGAAGGAAAACTGGTGGACTATGCGCACGTCGGTTCCGGAAATATGAATGAGAATACGGCAAAGATCTATACTGATAAATCGCTGCTCACTGCCGACAAACGGATTACGCAGGAAGTGCGGGAAGCTTTTTTGTTTTATCATGATAATCTCAAACACGGATCCTACAAACATCTTTGTGTTGCGCCGTTCACGATGCGGAAAAAATTTATTTCACTCATTGAAAAAGAAATTGAAAATGCAAAACGCGGCCGGCCGGCATGGCTCATTTTAAAACTGAATAATCTTGTAGACCGGGAAATGATCCTGAAACTTTACGAAGCGAGTCGTGCAGGTGTGCGCATCAAACTCATTGTACGCGGTACCTGTTCGCTGGTTCCCGGTGTGAAAAATTTCAGCGAGAATATTGAAGCGCTCAGCATCGTCGGAAGATTTCTCGAACACAGCCGCGTGTTTATATTTTGCAACGGAGGCGAAGAAAAGTATTTCATATCTTCGGCCGACTGGATGACGCGGAATCTCGATTATCGCTCGGAAGTTGCAGCGCCAATCTACGACAGGGAAAGTCAGCTTGAACTGAGGCACATTATCAGTCTTCAGCTCCGCGATAACATGAAAGCGCGCATCATCGGCGGAAAAGAAGAAAATGCTTATCGGAACAGGAAAAACACAAAAGCAGTCATCTCACAGGATGAGATCCGGAATTTTCTCGAGCGGAAAGCAAAAGCGATCAGGCGGGAAATAACAAAAAAGAAAGTTGAAGTTCGGAGCAATCGACATAGGATCAAACGCGGTACGCCTTCTTCTCGGAAACGTGTATGAATCTTCCGGCGGCGCTATTTTCAAAAAAGCCGATCTCGTTCGCATTCCGCTGCGTTTAGGCGAAGATGCCTTCCTCCAGAAAAAAATCTCCAAAGAGAAACTCGAAAAACTCATCATTGCGATGAAAGTTTTCCGGCAGCTCCTGAATTTTTACGAGATAGACGAATACAAAGCCTGCGCAACTTCTGCCATGCGCGATGCATCGAATGGCGTGGATGTGGTGGCACAGGTGCTGCACGAATCAGGAATCGCCATCGAGATCATTGACGGAAAAACCGAAGCGCAAATCATTTATTCCAATCATGTTGCAGAAAAACTCGATCAGAATAATTCCTATCTCTACATCGATGTGGGCGGTGGAAGTACAGAGCTCACACTTTTTTCCGGCAATAAAGTGATCGCATCGCGCTCGTTCAACGTGGGCACTATTCGTTTCCTCAACGATCTTGTTGCGAAAGAAACGTGGGCCGAATTCAAAGAATGGGTGAAGGAAAAAACAAAAGATCATCATCCGCTCATGGCCATCGGTTCGGGCGGAAACATCAACAAAATTTTCAAGATGTCGCGCAAAAAACAGAATCGCCCGCTCACTTACAATAAACTGAAAGAACTGCACGAATTCATTTCTTCCTTCTCTCTCAAAGAACGCATCGAAGTGCTCGGGCTCAATGATGATCGTGCCGATGTGATCGTGCCTGCGGGAAAAATTTTTCTCTCCGTGATGAAGAATGCGCAGATCAATAAACTCTATGTTCCGCAAATCGGAATGGTGGACGGCCTCATTCACCTGCTCTACGAAAATCACATTGGTAAAAACAGGCAGGGATTGGTTTTCAGTGAATGACCGGTTACGGATTACGGATATACAGATCGCGGATTTTTTCTTCACACCAGGCAATTTGTCAAACAGGGATCAGCGATCCGTATATTCGTAAACATTCGTAATCTGTACCCCGCTTGTTTTTACTCCGCATACTGAAAACGCTTTTCGGAATTTACGCACTGCTCTGGTTCGTCATCCTGCTTCTTCTTGCTGCACCATTTGCCATTTTTGCGCTCACTGTTTTCCACGGAAAAAAAAGAACAATGATCGCTCATCGCATTGCGCGTATGTGGGCGACCTCGCTTCGCATTTTTCTTTTTTTACCATTGACGGTGCGCAATAAAAATTTTATCGATCCAAAAAAAACTTACGTTTTCATTGCCAATCACCAGTCGCAACTTGACATCCCCGTTTACATTTCATCGTGTGGAAATACTTTTCGTTTTCTTGCGAAAGCAGAACTCATTAAAATTCCAATTTTCGGTTACGTGGTGAAATCACTTTATGTAACCGTGAATCGCACCGAGCGCGCCGACCGGAACAAGAGCATCGAGATCATGCGCCGTTCACTCAATGAAGGTGTTTCTGTTTTTCTTTGTCCGGAAGGAACGCGCAACCGGAAAAAAGATCCTCCTCTTCTTGAATTCCGCGATGGAGCATTCCGCCTTGCTATTGCCACACAAACTCCGCTCGCTATACTTACCGTCCTCAATACCGATGACAAATTATCTCCCAATCACGCCGTGGAACTTTCGCCGGGAAGAATTCATGCCGTGTGGGATCCGCCAATTGAAACAAAGGGCTTGAAGGAAGAGGATATTCCTGCCCTGAAAGAAAAAGTGAGAGCCATGATGATCGGGCATATCTGCAAGTGGAGAAAATAATTCTCAAATTCGTTTCGTATCTTTCGTTCGGAAAAACTATTTATGCGCAGATTATTCTTCCTGGTCCCGGTATTTTTTGCAGCTTGCACGGAAAATAATTCCGGTAATCAAAATCCCGGCATTGTAAAAAATGATACGATCAGATCCGACACCGCTTCCGACTGGCGCTCGCTCACGGAAAGCTGGACCGCTTCACTCAACATGAAGAATGCTTCCATCATGCGGTCTTTTTACGCTGATTCAGTTCTTTATTACGGCGATAAAATTTCAGGCGCCGTTGTGGTGGAGAGACAATCGAATTATTTTTCCCAGAACAACGATTACCGGCAGCGGATCACCGAATATATTTCTGAAGAGCAACAGCCCGACGGAAACTGGCGCGTGCGCATCACCAAGCGTGTGACTGCCGGAGGGAAAACCGCAGATTACCCGGCGTCACTCATTTTTGCAAAACAGAACGGCGTTTGGAAAATTGTTGCGGAGAGCGATGACATTTCTGATCTCAACAAAGCGAGAAACATCGGCGTTCATTATGCGCCCGAGGAAGTAACGGTCGAAGGATTGATGGAACAAACAACCGGTTTCGGAAAAGTAAAAGACGGCGATCCGAAGAGTGATGCGAAAATAACGTACGTCATCATCTGGCCTTCTTCTAAACTTGATGTAAGTGGCGGTGATTCTCCAACGGAAAATAATATTGATCGGTTGCAGGTGGAAGGAGATATGAAAACGATAGGCGGATTGCTGAATAAAAAAGTCACCATAAAAGGAACGCTCTCACACGGCGATGATAAACATTTCACGAAGGTGGTGCTGCATGAGAATTCGATAGATGAAGTGAAATAAAAATTATTGGTTATTGGTTATTGGTTATTGGTTATTGAAAAAAGAGGGGCTTGATTTTGCTTTTTTTCACACAACCTTTTTTCTCCCCCTCCGTCTTTTCCTAAACATTGCTCATGAAAAAATATCTTTTCATTTTCACAATACTATTTGCTGCAACACAAATTTACTCGCAGACACAGAAAAAAGATCAGCTCATCAGCGGACTCGGTTACGGAAACGGTTCTCATTCGCGGTTCGGAACGAACATCAATATTTCACTTACAGCTTCTTACCAGTATTTTCTTTTTAAAAATTTTTCCGTTGGCGCTGGTGTGAATTCTTTTTCGTCCTGGTACTCCGATCGCGAAATGCTCAACCGCAGTTGCTCCATCCGTCTTTTCCCGGAAACGCGTTATTATTTTTTCAACGGACGATGGAAGCCCTACGTTTTTCTCAATGGCGGAACGGGATGGACAAGATGGAATTCCGGAACTGTTTACACACGACGGCTCCCGTGGTCGACTGAAGAAGGGATCGGGCTGAATTATTTTGCGTCGCCAAAAGTAGGAATTGAAGCGCGCGTAGGGTATCTCACGAATTTTCCGCAGAATGGAAATTACCATTATGCAAGCGGACAATTGAATTTTAAAATGGGAATTGTTTATTCGATCCGTTATACTTCGAAAAAAGTGATGACGAACTGATAGTTCGGTTGTCGGCGATATTCTTTGTATTCGCGGGAATTTTCAGGAATGTTTCCCTGCGCATGCAGCTGTTTTTTAGCTACCATTGATAAAACATTCCACCATGAAAAAACTGCTCCTCTCTTCTGCATTTCTTTTTTCGCTTGCTCTTCATTCACAAACTTTCAGCGGGCCGGAGAGTGTGGAGCCCGATGCAGTTTATCATCGCTGGATCGTAGGAAATAATAATTTAGGAACCATCGTTTCCGATTATCCTGCGAGCGCAACTACGCTTCCGTTCTATTCTTCTCCCGCGCTCACAACGGGCCCGCACGGGATCGAGATCATGGGCAGCACCGCGTACGTGTGCGATGGCGCTTACCTGCGCGGATATGCGCTCTCGAATGGAGCGAATACTTTCAATATCAATTGCGGCGCAACTTTCCTGAACGGCTTGACCACTGACGGAAGCAATTATTTATTCGCAACAGATTTCACTGCAAAAAAAATTTACAGGATAAATCCCGCAGCGAATTCCTACAACATCATGGCCAGCACTACGAAAACTCCCAATGGAATTTATTACGACGGTGCGAATAACCGCTGCGTATTTGTAACGTGGGGAACGAATGCGCCCATACAGGCAATGTCGCTTGCTGATTCTACCATTTCAACGCTCACGACTACTACGCTGAGTAATTGTGATGGCGTAACAAAAGATATGGCCGGTTACTGGTACGTTACATCGTGGGGAAATAATTCTCTCAATCGGTTCACGCCAACTTTCACTTCACCGACCGTGGTGATGAGCGGGCTCAACAGCCCGGCGGACATTGGCATAAATGCAGCCGGAGATTCCATTGGCATTCCGAATAACGGAGGAACAACAGTAGTGTTTTACACGGGCATTACTACTTCAGCAAATATTATTTCACAACTGATAGCTGTTTCTGTTTTTCCGGATCCGGCTGCTGATATTTTGAATATTTCATTGGGAGAAAAATACTTTTCTGGAACAGCAGAAATTTATTCAGCAGATGGAAAATTTATTTCTTCCGATCATTTTGCCGGAAGGACAAAAATTATTTCTGTTTCTGAACTTGCGGGTGGAATTTATTTTCTTGCTTTGAAAAATGATACGGGAGAAATTGTGGCGAGAGAAAAGTTTGTGGTGGAATGAGAATAAAAAATTTACAAAGTAACTGACCAATCCCCTAAGAGATGAAAAGCAATAAGAATGAACTTCCAACGGTAGTTGGATTTATGATAATTTTTGTCGCCGTCATGGCGCGTTTGCCCCAAAGTGAGTATGATCTTGAAAGTATAAATTGGTTTACCTGGGTGGTTTTATTTGTGCTCCTGCTGGTTAACTGTAAATGGGTATCAAACATTGCGAAACGACAAAAAAGAAATTCCAGATTCTGGAGTCTTTTTGCTTTTTTTGCTCCTGTACCCGCATTAATTATTATTGGATTACTTGACGAAAAAAGTCCCCCTGCGCAGGTGCGTCCCACCACTAAGTTGGTAAAGGAAAAAATAAAATTGGGTAACTTATATTTAGAAGACGAAAACTGAGCCCCTCTTTCTGATCATTGATTGGCGTGATTTTCTTCCTCACAAAAATCTCCCCACGCTCACCTCCACCGGCAATTCTTTTCCTTCTTCCATTTGCAAAACCAATTGTTCACTCAGCCACGGCGCAAGAAAAACCGCTTTGCTTCCCATTCCATTGAGAATTCCCAGTTGAGAAATTTCCGTATGAATGCCAATGACAGGCCGGCGATCCTGCATAGCGGGGCGAATTCCTGCATACCGGCTCACCACTTTTATTTCTGCGCTGATGAATTTTTTTGCTTTGCTGATCAATTCTTCGATCGCGTTTTCAGTTGACGTTTCATTCACCGCATCATTATCAAATGTAGATCCGAGAATAAAAAGTTCATTCCCCAATGGAAGGAGTGAACATCCGCGGCTGAAAATATCGTCGGTTGAAAACCCGGGAATATGCACGTGCAGCAGTTGTCCTTTCGATTGTTTGAATGGAATTCCGCGGAACCATTTGCTTTGCGAAATAAAATGCCCGTTGCATAAAATGATTTTTTTTGCCGCTATCCTGTTGTCGTAAACAACATCATCATTTCCGAACATCACTTTCTCTTCTTCAAACTTTTCTTCCAGCAGATTATTTTCAGTTTTCAGTTTTTCATTCACCACGTACAGCAGCATCCCGCAATCGACATTTCCTGCACCCTGCACAAGCCCTATCCCGAACGGGGCATTTATTTTTTCTGAAATTTTTTCGTCAATGATATTTTCATCCGCAAAAAGATTTTGTTTTTCAATGCAGGCGCGTTCCCACAATTTCCGTTCATCGGCGCTGGTAAATATTTTCAGCAATCTTCTTTCAGTAAGAATTTTCTTCCCCGAACTATTTTCTGCATAAGAATAAATTTCTTTCACAGCAGCATGCATCTCGTGCGCGCGCCAGTTATTCATCATCTGCCGGAAATTGAAAGGATTGAAAACTCCCGCTGCAATTTTTGAACTGGAAGAAAGTTCCGGCTGGTCAATGACCACCACGCTTCTCCCGCGCTTCATGAGTATCAATGCAAGCACACTTCCACAAATTCCCTGCCCGACGATGATGTAATCTGCTTTGCGCATAGTTGTAAAGGTAAACACGGGAATGATTTTTGCAGTGCTTATGGAAACGCCCTCCATTTTGCGTCTTCATTCATAACCCAAAACGCACGCACTTGAAAAAACATCTTCTCTTCACCGCCCTTTTCCTCGGCAGTTTTTCTTTCGCACAAACGACGGCAAAAAAATCCGTCACTTTCGATGTATGTGATCTGCAGCAAAAACCGCTGCAGGTTTCAAACATCTGTTATAAAAATGTAGTGGATAAAATGTGCGGTCCCGGAGTGGAAGCATGGAACAAAGGCGTGGATTCGCTTGTTTATTATAACTACAATCCATTCGTCGCAACCGTGCGCGAAGCGTATTATGATCATCGGCCTCTCACACTTTCTCCCGATATGATTTGGCTGCTCATCACACAGGAATTTGCAATTCACGTAGATCAGAATTCAGAAAGTCTTCGCCATTACTTCGTGGATTTCGACGGGAAAAAAGTTCTGAAAGTGGAAGATGATGATCTGCGCAAAGGAAACCCCGACAATCAATGGGATTCTATTTTTCCTCAATTCACAAAACAGATCGGCGAAAATACAGGGCAGGAACTTCTGAATAATACGCTTGCTGATTTTTCTACAACAACCCCCACGGCAAAAGCCGCTTGTGAAATTACACTGATGGATGCTATGAGCAGTTATTTTGTTTATGCAGTTTACACTTCCATTGGTTGCGGTATTCCCAAAATTACCCTCGAAGGAACAACTGCCGACTGGGAAAAGCTGCGCACAAAAACACTTTCTCTCGGAAAATATGATTTTAAATGGTGGACCGATTCAATTGCTCCTATTCTCAATGAATTTGTAGATGCATCGAGAGGAGAAGTAGATAAAGATTTCTGGTCGAAAATATACAACATAGAATATCGCCTGAAAAGTTCGGGTGGTTGCGGTGGAGGCGCTGTCACGTACCAGATCGATCTCATCTCCGGATGGATGCTTAAATTTTTTCCTTACCAGCAGGATGGACAGGGAAAATTTACCAGGAGAAATAATTTGATGGACCCGGTAGAAGATCCTAAAATTTTCCCGAAAGGATTTGCCTCTGCCGATTTTTATTGGCTCTATGACGACAACGGAGTTGATACCACTTACCAGATGCAGTTCATTGCAGGCTTCATGGGAATGAAAATTGACCGAGCAACAGGAGCGCTGCAACCGGAGATTGGCTGGGCTATTCGTGACACGGGGAAGAAAGGCATCAAGAGTGACGACGCGAAATATGCGAACGATATTAATAAGTGGCCTGATCCGAAGTAGAAGCTTGAATACGAATATCGTTATTCATAATTTTTGGTTTTCCCGTGCCCATGAGATTTATCAAGAACTTTTCCTGTCTCCGCACTGATTCGTATGCTGCAATAATGTGAGATGGTGCAACCATTCGTGTGACGGCAGGGTCCCATGAAAGTTTCACGTACTTTATCAGAAGTAATATTCCAAGTCCGAAACTCAGCGCTGTACCTGATGTCCTCCACTCGCCAGGCAAAATGCATTTTATAATATCCTTCTTTCTTCGCAATAGCAATTGCTTTCCTCATTGAGATCGGCATTCCCGGAGACGAAAAACTTATTTCATTCAGAATAATTGTTCTTCCGCTTTCGAATTCCTGCAACCATGGCGATTCTTTCGTTCCGAACTCAGCTATCGGTTGGGCACAAAAACATTTGATCATCATCCAGTCTCCGGAATTCTTTTTTCTTATTCTTATCCCGACATAATGAGGCCCGTCGACCGCGAGCCGGAATCGGAATTCCCATACAGCAGTTTTTATTTTTCCATTTGAGAAAATAGAATCGTGATACAGTAATGAAGATCCATCGCCAAGCACCAGTGGATATTTCAGTTCGGTCAAAACAAGTGTGTCATTATACTCTCCGAAAAAAGACAGTTCCAGCGAATCATTAGGAAAAGAAACATCGCCGAGACTGTTATATTCGGTCGGCCCGATCAATTTCAGGAAATAACTCATAGCAGTATCCTGCGCGCGGCAGTGACTGGGAAAAAGAAATAAAACAGTCAGAAAAAGGAGGAAGTACCTCATGGGGTATCCATTAAATGTAAGTCTTTTTCATTGGTAATTGTTCTTGTTTGGGAAATTCATTTCGTAAGTTCCGTAATAAGTAGATTCGGGCGATTGGTAATTCGTTCCCCTTTCCTACCTTTCCTCTCCCAAATAAAACCTATAAACCATGCCAGACGCACTACCCTACATCCTGCTCGGAATATTTTTATTCCTCGTTATCATTCTTTCATTTGTCTCCATCAACCAGGGAACTGTTGGTGTGACCACAGTATTCGGAAAATACAATCGCGTGCTGCGGCCCGGATTGAATTTCAAAATTCCTTTCATCGAGCGTATTTATAAACGCATTTCCATTCAGAACCGTTCGGCCGAACTCGGATTCCAGGCCGTGACCATCGACCAGGCGAATGTGAATTTCACCGCGATGTTGCTTTACGCCGTGGTGAACCAGGATGAAAAAACAATTCAGAATGTTGCATTTAAATTCGTGAACGATCAGAATCTCATGCAGGCGCTCGTGCGTTCCATTGAAGGATCTGTCCGCGCTTTTGTTGCAACAAAAAAACAATCGGAAGTTCTTTCACTTCGCCGCGATATAGTGGAAGCGGTAAAAGAACAACTCGACCAGACACTCGAAGGATGGGGCTATCACCTCATCGATCTGCAATTAAATGACATTACTTTTGATGAAGAGGTAATGCGTTCAATGGCAAAAGTAGTTGCAGCTAATAATTCGAAAGCGGCTGCAGAAAATGAAGGACAGGCGTTGCTGATCACAAAAACAAAAGCTGCCGAAGCAGAAGGTAATTCAATTAAAATTCAGGCACAGGCAGAAAAAGATGCAGCACAGTTGCGCGGACAAGGTGTTGCATTATTCCGCGAAGAAGTTGCAAAAGGAATGTCGCAAGCTGCCAAGATGATGACGGATGCAAATCTTGATGCGTCACTTATTCTTTTCAGCATGTGGACAGAAGCCGTGAAAAATTTTGCGGAACACGGTGAAGGCAATGTAATTTTCCTTGACGGATCTACAGAGGGAATGGACAAAACCATGCGCCAGTTAATGGCCATCGGGCAACTGGATATTTCTCCTGTTGGAAGTAAAAAATAAAAAGGTAAACTTGTGTAAGGGTCCGGCTTTGTTGCCGGACTTTTTTTATTGCTCCCATTTTTGTCCTTTTCATTTTGTTTTTGTAAATTTCACTTGCAATAATATTCATTTCTGTGTTTAAGAAAAAAACTCTTGCCTTTATTTTCTCATTCCTTGCCTTGTGTGCGCGCATTCTTGCGCAGGCGCCAATTGAATGGGAGCGCTACTATGATACGCTTGGCGCGAACTACGGCAACCACGTCATTCAAACTTCCGATGGTGGTTACCTCGTAACAGGCGGAGCGAACTCTTCTCCTGCCGATATGGATGTGCTGCTCATGAAAGTAGATTCGGCTGGAAATGTGCAATGGGTGAAAAAATATGGGGGGACAAATCCGGACGGCGGAGTGGCTGCTGCAGAACTGCCAAATGGAGATTTTCTTATTGTCGCAATCAAGGATCTTATTTCAACGACCAACAGTAAGATCTGGTTATTGAAAACAACTTCACTTGGCGATACCATCTGGACAAAAACTATAACTGCAGGTGTTGGTGCGAACCTTCCTTATGGCTTCTCATTAACTGCTGATAGTGGTTGCGTTATTACAGGTCATACTTCCGCTATTGGTTCTGGAAGTTATGATGCATTAATTGTAAAATGTGATAGTGTCGGAAATGTTCAATGGCTGAAAGCTTACGGTGGGGGGGGGGCTGATGAGGGACGAAGCATAGTTCAATCAACCGATGGGGGATTTTTAATCAGTGGGTTTTATGAAGACACCGCCACGTTTGGGAATTTCGATTGCTATGTTATTAAAACCAATAGCGTTGGCGACTCCGTATGGACAAAGCGAACAGGAGGAAGTCGATCAGATTATGGAATGAGTCTAATCGAAAATCCGGATAGCAGCATTTTTGTTGTGGGAGTTACCAGTAGTTATGGCGATACTATAATGAACGACTGTTACCTGTACAAACTTGATAAAAATGGCAATTTTCAATGGCAGAAAACTTACGGTGATAATAGAGGAAATTCATTGTGTACAATCCAGCGATGCACAAGTGGTGGTTACGTTTTATTCGGAAATACACAAGATCCTTTTACTTTTGAAGGGCATACATTATTAATTAGAACAAATGATCTAGGAGATTCATTGTGGTCCCAAACATATGGCGTTTCTGGAAATCAATATGGATTCTATTTAAATACAACCAACGATCAGGGTTTTATTCTCGTAGGCGAAACCGATCAATACGCCGTATCCGGTTACGATGTTTATCTAGTCAAAACGGATAGTCTTGGTAATGTTCCTTTGGGAATTCAAAATATTATTTCTTCACCATTTCATTTTTCTGTTTACCCAAACCCGGCATCGAATAATTTTCACATCTTTTTCCCAAATGATTTTCAGTTTAATGAAAACAGACGAATTGAAATTTATTCTGAAACGGGACAGTTGATTGAAAAAAAGATGATTGAAAATAATAATGAAGAAATTGAAACCTCACAGTGGAGTGATGGAATATATTTTATTCAAATTATTTCAGAAGAAAAAATAATCTATGAATCCAAAATCATTATTCAGCATTAACTTTACATGATCCGGACAAACGAAACGATTATTCAGAGAGACAGGATTATTATTATTCATTAATTTTTTCCTTGAATTACTCTTTATTTATTCGGTAATTTATTAATGGCAGAAAAACTCAAAGAAAAAAAACTCATCGGCCGCAGGGAATTCATCGACTTTCCCGATCTCGGATTATTCCGGCTTGTTGCGAAGATCGACACCGGCGCGAATACGACTGCGCTGCATTGCCATCACGTGCGCGTCGAGAATGGAATTCTTTTTTTTCGATTGCTCGATGAATCGCATCCCGAATACAAAAACACGGAGCATCGTTTTGAAAAATTCGAACAGAAACTCATCCGCAGTTCATTCGGCGAAGAAGAAATGCGTTACATCATCCGCACACGCATACGCATCGGAAAAAAAACGATCCGCAGTATTGTTTCACTCACCGATCGCAAGAATATGAAATACCCGGTCCTTATAGGGAGACGGCTTCTGAAAAAAAGATTTCTTGTTGATGTGTCAGATATTCATTTATTCTCAGAAGATTCGTGATCATTCGTAATCCGTAAATTCGCACTTCGCATTTTCGTCCCGAACAAGTTCGGGATTCGCACTTCGTTCCCCTATTTCGTAAATTCGCGTTCATTCGTAGTTAGCGCCACCATGAAAATTGCCATTTTATCCAGAAGCGGATCACTTTATTCCACTGCGCGGCTTGTAGAAGCCGGAAAAAAACGCGGGCACGAAATGCTGGTCATCGATCACCAGAAATGTGTGCTTGTCATTGAATCGAGCCGTCCGCATGTTTATTACCAGGGAAAAGAACTCACCGGCATCGATGCAATAATTCCGCGCATCGGGGCAAGCGTCACTTTTTACGGAGCGGCAGTTGTTCGTCAATTTGAGCAGATGCATGTTTTCTCCACGGTGGAATCGCAGGCGCTCGTGCGTTCGCGCGATAAATTGAGAAGTTTACAATTACTCGCAAGGGCAGGAGTGGGAATGCCGAAAACTGCATTCGCATCATCGCCAAAAGATATTGACTCCGTTATTTCATTGGTAGGCGGAGCACCGGTGGTAATAAAATTACTCGAAGGAACACAAGGCATCGGTGTAATTCTTGCGGAGACGCACAACTCAGCAAAATCGGTGATCGAAGCTTTTCTTGATGTGGAAGTAAATATTCTCGTGCAGGAATTCATCAAAGAAGCAAAAGGCGCCGACATACGCGCATTCATCGTGGACGGACAAATTGTAGGAGCGATGCGCAGGCAAGGAGCCGAAGGCGATTTCCGTTCCAATCTTCATCGCGGAGGAACGGCCTCACTCCTGCAGCTTTCGCCCGAAGAAAAAGCTACAGCGATAAAAGCCGTCAAAAAATTAGGACTCGCGATCGCGGGCGTGGATATGTTGCAGGGCGCGCGCGGGCCATTGGTGATGGAAGTGAATTCTTCTCCCGGACTCGAAGGAATTGAAGGAGCAACGGGAGAAGATATTGCCGGAAAAATAATTGAGTACATCGAGCGGAATGAATTTCATGCACAAGTGTAATGTACAATGGGAAAACCCTTCACAATACAAGGACAAACGATCTCCGCGGGCGAGCACGCGCAGGTGGTGCTGAACATTTACAAACTTCCGACACACACGCTCATTGAAATTCCTGTTTTTGTTTTCAATGGAAAAGAACCCGGCCCTACAGTTTTATTTCTTGCGGGAATGCACGGTGATGAAATAAACGGAATTGAAGTAGTGCGTCAACTCATCAAACGGAAAGATGTGCAGAAACCGAAACGTGGTTGCATCGTCGCTATTCCTGTGATCAATATTATTTCTTTCATTGCGGGCACGCGCGATCTCCCTGACGGGCGCGATCTCAATCGCTGTTTTCCGGGATCTAAGAGCGGTTCGCTCGGCAGCCGCATTGCGCACGACCTGATGCAATCCATCATTCCGCAAATTGATTTTGGTTTTGATTTTCATACAGGTGGTGCAAAAATTTCAAACTATCCGCAGATACGTTGTGTATTTGACGACAAAAAAAATCTGGAACTCGGAAAAATATTTGCGCCATTGATGGTGCTGAATGCGCCGTTCCGTGAAAATACATTGCGCCTTGCTGCATCGAAACTCGGAAAACAAATTCTTGTTTTTGAAGGAGGAGAATCACATCGTTTCGATTATGATTCGGTGAAGGAAGGAATGGATGGTTGTGTGCGCGTGCTGAATCATTACAAAATGATCAAAGCAAATGTTCCTCAGAAAAAAACGGTGTTCCTGAAAAAAACAACGTGGCTGCGTGCAAAAAGTTCCGGCTTATTTCACACGACAAAAAAATACGGAGTAGCCGTGAGGAAAGGTGAACTGCTCGGAATGATCTGCGATCCGTATGGCGAAGTAGAGCACGAATTACATGCTACACAAAATGGATTCGTTGTGGGAGTGAATAATCAGCCGGTCGTGAATGCGGGTGATGCGCTGATACATATTGGGGTGGAGTGATGACAGATGACCAGATTTCAGGTTGAAATCATTGGCAATTGTACTAATAATTTAAGCCCTGAACTCTTCATTTGTAATTTGTAACCTGAAAATCAGTAATCATTTTTTCCGCCACCGGTCCATATCTTCTTCCGGCGATTGCGGTTCTTCCGGTTTCGGTTTGAATCTGTCCGGGTCTTCATTCTTTATCATCGCTACAGCATCCATTGCATTCTCGCGGTATTGTTCCCAATCAAAATTGTTCTGATCGTTTGCATTGTAATTATTCTGCACATCGATCACGTGCTGCAATTGTGCAGTGTAATTTTTAATTCTGAACAAATGAATGATGCGCGGAATGAAACTCGCCACGCCAATAAGAATTCCGAACAGCGGAATAAGTGTACAGCAGAATAAAATATTAGCAGAGAGTCCTGATGCATTTCCCGGTTTTGAATCGCGGATGATGACTCCTCTTCTTGTGAATTCTTCTTTCAATCCTTCCGTCACCGCGTTCGCCACAATGAATTGCCACACAAAACCGAAAAGCGGGATCATGGTAAGCCACACATTCGCCGGCGGCATTTTTCTTACAACAGGATCTATGGTTTCAAGCGAACGATACATTGCCATCAGCCAGAGGGGCGTGATGATGAGCCACGACAAAAAACAAATTGTCCAGAGTATCCTGAAGAGTGTGAGATCGAGATAATCGGGAAGCAATTGCATTTTATTTATTTTGTTTGGGCATCCATTTCGAAAGATCATCTGAATTCTTTTCTGCCTTCTTCACGATCTCTTCGGTTTTATTCTGCTTCAGATTCGGCGGAATCCATTTCGAATGATCGGTAGAAGATTGAATATTTTCTTTGACCATGAACTGGTGATACTCATCGAAATTCTGCGGGCCGTAAATTCCATAAGCAGTTTGCGAAATATTTTGTTGAATTGCAATCGGCGGTGAAATATTTTTTTTCGAATCATCCGTGATCAGTTTTTTATATTTCATGATGCGCAACCAATAGATCACAAAACAGATGAGCGCCGGAATTGCGCTGCCGGCCGTGATGAGTGGTTCGTGGGCGAATTGCAGAATGAAAAAAAGAAATTCGAAAAAACACCAGGCCAAACCTATTCCCAATCCGGGACGTTCTTCAAAAACAAAAAGATTTCTTTTCCTGATCTCTTCACCGAACGAATCTGCAACACGCATCACCATGATAAAGATCCAGATGAATCCGAAAAAAGGAACGAATGTCAACCAAACCTGGTTTGGGGAAATTTTCCGGTTCGCAGGCGCTATAACCTGGATGGCATTCTGCAACGTCCAGAGAAAAAAAGCGAGAATGCAGAATGCGATACTCATTCCTACGAGCAGCATCGCAATTTCTTCCGGCGAAAATCCGTAAACTATCATGGCTGATCCCCGTTGGGATTTTTTTCATTTTCTTTTTTCGGCATCCACTTCGAATGATCATCTTCCTTCGCAGGCGCCGGTGTGAAAAGAGGAGATGGCGGAAAATTATTTTGTTGTTCCTGCTGAAAAAAAGTGGGCTGCTGGTAAGCAGGGTAAATATTCTGTGCGGGTGCAACGGGTTGCGTAGAATAAGTTTGCTGAATAGGATTCCACGTTTGCTTTTCCACATTCACCGAACGAAGCGCCTGCTGGTATTGCGTAAATGCAAGATCAGGAATTATCATTGCTTCCTTGTCGATGCGTTCGCGATACGCATTCAGACGATCCATGTGCCGGTACATGCAGAACCCGATGACGACCGTACCGATGAAATAAAATCCGGGATGAATGTCGAGCATATCGCTGAAATAATCGAAACTGCGCAATAGAAAAACAAAAACAACAATGGAACTTGTGATCGCGCCCAATTCATAACCGGGCCTTCCCTCTTCGCTTTTCCATCCGCGGCGATAATATTCTCTCGCCAATGATTCGCCCGCATTTTTTCCGGAAACAAATTGCCACACCAATCCGAAAAGAGGAATGAGTGTCAGCCACGCGCTCCACGATTCCGTAGTGCGCGCAGCAGGATGACAGGATTCTATTGCGCGCGCCATTGCACGCACCCAGAAGATCGTCATCATGATGAGCAACGAAACTTCTATGAATTTCAGAAGGAATAAAAGCCAGAAGGGACCGCCGACTATTTGTGTCATGAATTAATTTTTCAGTATAAAGTTAATGATTGGCACTGGAAGATAGAGGATGGAAGTTGGACTGATTTCGCCTATGGGAGTTAATTCATTTTTCAGATCCGGTAATTTAGTCCATTCTCCATCTTCCGGTTCCCGTTATGGCAATTGTATTTCGCCTTGAAAAAAAAATCAGAAGTTCCTAATGAAGGGAGGATTACAGATCTTGGGGAATACAGATTACAGATAAGACAGATTTACCGGACAAAAAGCGTCCGATGATACTACTATCTGTAATCTGTATCCCGTACTATCTATAATCTTCCCACTCGTAACTATCTTCGCACAAATAAATAATCTCTTTGTCACACCACATTACCATTTACACGGATGGCTCTTCGCGCGGAAATCCCGGCCCGGGCGGATACGGCGTCATTCTCCTGTCTGGAAATCATCGCAAAGAATTATCACAGGGATTCCGTGTAACCACGAATAACAGGATGGAATTGCTGAGTGTGATCATTGCATTGGAAAGTTTAAAAGTTGCGGGATCGCACGTCACTATTTATTCCGATTCGAAATATGTAGTGGACAGCGTGGAAAAAAAATGGGTGTTCGGCTGGGAAAAAACAGGATTCAAAAAAAAGAAGAACGCCGATCTGTGGATGCGCTTTTTAGATATCTACGAAAAACATCACGTAAAATTTCATTGGGTAAAAGGCCACGCCGAAAATCCGCTCAATGAAAGATGTGATGAATTAGCAGTAGCCGCTGCGATGGGAGGAGATTTAATTGAAGATGATGGGTATGGTACTGAGTAGAGAGCACTCAAGGGCATCTCTAAAAACTTCGAACTGCTGCGTTGGGCTACGCCCTCAATACTATTTCAGTCTCGCCACCACTACATCAATATCCGCAGCTATCGCATCGTCTTCCGCTTTTTCATTCTGTAATTTCTGCAAACCGGTCGCATCTTTTTTCACCGATTTCAGATCGTCAATTTTTTTCTGCGCTTCATCTGCCCCGTCTTTAAAATAATTGCTCACGTCTTTCAGTGTTCCTTTCACATACCCGCGTGTAGTTTCCGAAGCAGAAGTTTTATATAAATTTTCCAATCCCGGCAATGAGCTGTCGATCGTCGCATGACTGCAACGGCGTAACAACGCTCCGTAATCGAGAATGAATTCGGCCTGGTGCCCACCGTAAAGTGTGGCCATTGTTTTTTCAAACCAGGATTGTTGTGCATCGGTTCCATAATAAGCATACGCTCCTCCAATGGCAATTTTCATGGAGCGTGCGGGATCATTTTCCCTCTTTTTACATTCTGCCATTCCTTCTTCCGGGAATTGTTTGCACATCGCCTCAAGCGCAGACCCGATCACGGAATACGATTTATCATTCAGCGCATCGAGATAAACTTTTTTCAGATCGCTCCCTTTTCCATTGCTGTTCAATGCTTCAACCGCGGCTTCTCGCACATTTGATTTCGGATCGGAAGAAATAATCGAGATGAGTTTTTGTTTTACCGCATCATCGATCGGGTTCTGCGGTTTGCCGTTTTCTTCCTGGAGCGGAATGGAAAATTTCCTGCATGCAATGAGTCGCACCGCCCAGAATTTATCGTCAAGCGCTTTAGTAAGAATTTGTTTTGCAGTATCGTTGTAAATTCCTTTCGGTGCAAGATTGTTCAGCGCTTCCGCTTTATCCACATAGAGATCGGAATGATCATAAAGAAATGCCCACTCTGCTGTTGTGTGATGATCGAGTTTAAAACACGGCAATGTTTTCTGTGCATCCACATTCACAAAATCGGGTTTCGACAGGGAAGAAAAATAAAATGTATCGCGCAGAGATTTCACAAGAATTTCTTCGCGCGTAGTTTTTCCTCCTGCATATACATCCACCCCCAATGGAATTCTGAAAATAGGAGTGCCGTCTGTTCTGTCTTGTGTTTGTTTGATGATCACTCTTTCTTTTTGTTTCGCCGCATCATAATTGTAAGCAATGTCCAATTCGGGATGGCCGCGTTCCATAAACCATTCGTTGAAAAACCAGCGCAGGTCCTGCCCGGTAACCTGTTCGAATGCCAGGCGAAGATCATCCACTTCTCCTGAAGAGAATTTTTTGGTGTTGAGATATAATTTCAGCGAAGCGAAAAAAGCATCATCGCCCACATACTGCCGCAGCAAATGCAGAACCTGTCCTCCTTTATTGTAAGAATGTCCGTCAAACATATCTTCACGATCATCATAATAAAAACGAATGAGTGGTTCACGAACTCCCGGCCAGAACGCTGTGCGATGGCCCGCTGCCGATTCGCGGAGATAACCCTGCAATGATGCATAATGTCCGTAGTCGGCTTCCTGTTTTCCGTATTTGAATTCATTCCACATATATTCTCCGTAAGTGGCGAACGATTCATTCAACGGAAGATTTGACCACGATTCACACGTAACGAGATCGCCGAACCACTGGTGAAATAATTCGTGTGAAATATAATCTTCGAAATTTGCATCGAGATACTCACGGTCATCCACCTGCAGATAATCGGAATGCAAAGTTGCCGTTGTATTTTCCATGGCTCCACTCACGTACTCGCGCGCGCATATCTGCGAATATTTCGCCCACGCAAAATCGACGCCGAGTTTTTTCGAAAAGAAATCGATCATCTCCGGCGTTCTTCCGAAAGTCATTGGTGCATATTGTGCAAACTGCGGTTCCACATAATAACTCACTTCTTTTCCTTTCCACGAATCTTTTATTATTGAAAATTGACCGATGGCCATCATCACGAGATAAGGCGCGCTCGGCAAATCCATTCTCCAGTGATCGGTGCGCGTTCCATCCGGATTTTTTTTCTGATCGTATAAAAGTCCATTGGAAAGCGTCACATATTTATCTTCCGTGGTAATATAAATTTCGGAAGTCATTCTTTCATTCGGCCTGTCGATCGTAGGCATCCACACAGAATTCGATTGTGTTTCTCCCTGCGTCCATATCTGGCGCGGATGTAAAACAGAATCTTTCTGATCCGCATCCGGATTCACAAAATACAATCCTTTGTCTTCGTTAATTGCCGCACTTCCGTTCACAGGTTGTTCATCGGGTTTGGAAACGTAATCGATGTACATGGTGTAATTCTCATCGCGCGTGTATGTGCGCCCGAGCTGGATGACTAATTTTTTTCCATCGTAATCATATTTCGCATCCACGGTATCTTCAGAAAAAGAAATACTGTTGTTCGCAGAGCGCTTAAGCATCGCCACGCGGTTGATCTGCATTCCGCGCGCATCAAGTTCCATTGTTGTTTGCGGGTAGAAATATGGTTTCGCACTGATCGTTGCTTTGCCATACATGTAACGCTTCTTCCAGTCGAAACGCACATCGAGTTTTGTGTGCAGCAGATCGGTGACACGTGTTGCTGAAGGATTATAATCAGTACGCGACTCTGCGTTCACAGTAGTATCGACCGGTTTTTTAAGATCAGCTTCCCACCATTGGTGATTATTTTTTTTGGTAGTGGCCACATGTTTCTGATGTCCGCATGCAAGTGCGAAGAAAAGAATGGCGGAGGGAAAAATAAATTTGTGAAGCGTTTTCATGGGAAGGATTGCACTTATTGTTTTCGAGGAACGTAAAGGTGAGGAAAATACTCTGATAAGATGTCCCCATTCATAATGGAAAATGACCGCTGGAAAGAACACAGATTGTTGCGCATTGCCAATGATTTCGTCCTTTTTTTGATCAACTATCGAATTAATCCTGCTATCTGTCTAAACTTCTTTCCCTATACTTACCGAATAATTAATTTAGCGTTGTTCGCAGATTCGCTATTTGTATATTCGCAGCGATTCGCATTTCGTACCCAATGGAAAAACAGTCTTTCACTATCACGGTTAATTCCAGCAGGGAACATAAAATTATTTTCTCCGGCGAAAAAATGACGGAGGGCAACATCAATGGAAAAGATTTTTTGTGTGATGTCATTTCGACTTCGCTCAATGGGACAATCTCGACTTCCTCCGATGAGGCAAAGTCGAATCGTTTTCATGTATTGCGCGATCACAAATCGTACGAAGTGGAAATCGTGAAAGCAGATGTGGCTGCAAAAACATTAACGGTAAAAGTGAATGGCCATTCTTATTCGCTGAACATAAAAGACAAATACGATGAGCTGCTTCACTCACTGGGAATGGATAAATTACATTCGGCGAAAGTGAATGAATTGAAAGCGCCTATGCCCGGACTCGTGCTTGATGTGGTGGTGAATGAAGGACAGTTGGTGAAAAAAGGCGATGCGCTGGTTGTGCTCGAAGCAATGAAAATGGAAAATATTCTCAAGTCGCCCGCCGATGTTACGGTGAAAAAAATTTCGGTTAAGAAAGGAACGGCTGTCGAGAAAAACCAGGTACTCGTTCTTTTCAGCTGATTTGTTTTTAGATTAATATATTTCTGCCCTTAACGAATGGTTTTGAGGAATGAAACTAAGATGCGTCGAAGTTTCTAAAAACTCATAACTCATAATTCAAAATCCATAACTCAAAACTCAAAGCCATGAACACACGCAGAAAATTCCTTCAGAAAAGTATTCTTGCCACGGTGGGCATTTCTCTCCTCGGAAAAAAAATGCTGCAGGCAGAAAATCATGATCTCATAAAAATGGATTTCGGAAGTTTTCCCGCACCTTTTACTTTGCCCGATCTTCCCTATGCGTATGACGCGCTCGAACCGCACATCGATCTTCAAACCATGCAGATCCATCACGACAAACATCACCAGGCCTACGTGACGAACCTGAACAAAGCGCTGGACGGAATAAAAGATGCGCCGCTGGACCTGGATGTACTGGTAAAAACTGTTTCGAAATATCCTATGGCCGTGCGCAACAATGCCGGCGGACACTGGAACCATATTTTTTTCTGGAACAGTATGCGGGCTACCACATCGGCGGGATCTTCCGCAGTTCCCAATGGGAAATTAGCAGACGCTATCAATTCTGCTTTTATTTCATTCGATAAATTCAAAGAACAATTCAGCGGTGCGGGCAAAGACCGCTTCGGTTCGGGATGGGCATGGCTCATTTTGGACAAAGACAAAAAACTTTCCATCTGCTCTACCCCAAACCAGGATAATCCGCTGATGGATATTGCCGAAACCAAGGGAACTCCAATTCTCGCCGTTGATGTTTGGGAACATGCCTACTATCTCAAATACCAGAATAAACGCGCCGATTATCTCGCAGCATGGTGGAATGTGGTGAACTGGGAAATGGCTGCGCAGTTGTATGAGAATGGGATGAAATAGTCATTGGTTAAGAGGCTGTTTAAATTTCATCCTTCTGTTTTGTTATGCGCCATTTTTATTCATCCTTCCCTGCCCGCCCACGCACGACCCATTTTCCTTTAGCAGGCGGGGTTGCATTTCTTGGCCGTAGTCGCTCCACTATGGCCTGCAAAATGCGTCTCGGCTGAACAAAAATGGTATCATAACAATTCCAAAAAATGAATTTTAAACAGCCTCTTATTGTCAACGAAAAATTTTCCATGACAATTGAGCAATGGCCATTTTCGTATCTTTGCACCAGAAACTACAAAACATGAATCCATTCATCATACTTGGCATATTCGGCATGGGCGGTCCCGAGCTGATCATTATTCTTGTTGTTGTGCTGCTGCTTTTTGGCGGAAGAAAAATTCCTGAATTCATGAAGGGACTTGGAAAAGGCATCAAAGAATTCAAAGACGCTTCGAAAGGCGTGGACAGCGAAAGTGAGTCTAAAAAAGACTGAAGCTTCAAATTGGAATTTTGGTTTTCTGAATTTGCCACGCTGAATTCGAAATTTTGAAGACATACACTTCCCTTTCTCAAATTCAAACTGATCTGCATGACGGAAAAATTTCCTGCGTTGCATTGGTGGAAGATTATCTCAAAAAAATTGAAGAGAAAAAAGATCTCCATGCTTTTCTTGAAGTTTTCGAAGCAAGCGCGCGCGCAAAAGCAAAAGAAGCAGATGAAAAGATCAGGAATGGTAATGAAGGGAAATTAGCAGGAATGGTAATTGCGCTGAAAGACAACATCTGCTACAAAGACCACAAAGTTTCCGCGTCATCAAAAATTCTGGAAGGATTTATTTCTCCGTATTCTTCCACCGTGGTCGAGCGCTTGCTCGCAGAAGATGCGATCATCATTGGAAGAACCAACTGCGATGAATTTGCAATGGGATCTTCCAACGAAAATTCGGCATTCGGAAATGTGAAAAATCCGCACGATGTAAAACGCGTTCCCGGCGGATCTTCCGGTGGAAGTGCAACTGCAGTGGCTGCCGGGCTTTGTCTCGCTGCATTGGGAACAGATACCGGCGGATCCATTCGCCAGCCCGCATCATTCTGCGGAATTGTGGGAATGAAACCAACGTATGGAAGAGTTTCCCGCTGGGGAATCATTGCCTATGCATCTTCTTTCGACCAGGTGGGCCCATTGACAAACAACGTTGACGATGCAGCAAAAATACTGGAAGTGATCGCAGGAAAAGATGAATATGATTCTACGCTTTCATCAAAACCTGTTGCAGAATATTCGAAACAACTTTCGCATCCTGAAAAAATACGCGTTGCTTATCTCGCCGATTGTCTCGAAAAAGACGGGCTCGATCCGGAAATAAAAACGCGGATTGAAAATATCATTGACAAATTAAAGTCAGACGGACACACGGTAGAAGCGGTGCGTTTTCCTTTCCTTGATTATCTCGTTCCCACTTATTATGTCCTCACTACGGCGGAAGCTTCCTCTAATCTTGCTCGTTACGATGGGATCCGTTACGGATACCGCAGTAAAAATGCAGGTGATCTTGAATCGACTTACAAAAAATCACGCAGTGAAGGATTCGGTGCCGAAGTGCAGCGGCGAATTATGCTTGGAACATTTGTACTGAGCGCAGGATATTACGATGCCTATTATTCCAAAGGACAAAAAGTTAGACGATTGCTTCGCGATAAAACAGAAGAAATTCTGAAAGCGTATGATCTTATTCTTCTTCCGACAACACCGGGAACTGCATTTGAATTCGGCGCCAATTCTGCTGACCCGATCAAAATGTATCTCGAAGATATTTTCACGGTGCAGGCCAATCTTGCCGGAGTTCCGGCGATCTCGGTTCCTGCTGGAAAAACTTCTGCCGGACTTCCATTCGGAGTACAACTGATGGGAAAATATTTTGAAGAAGGAAAAATGTTCGCCTTTGCGAAATATTTGCAATCGCTTTAGGGAAGAATCTGTAATCCTCCCTCCCCCTTTTTAACAATCCATAGCTAATAAACAGATTATTTCCCTTTGAATATTAGAACAATGCAGACGATCTTTGTGGCAAGTACACGTACTTTTTCGTGGATTTCAACGTATAAACTGAAAAGCTCCCGTTGATGCTGAGAGGAATTTCACTGCTGACAGGTATTTTATTTATCGGAGGATTTCTGAACGCGCAGTCCGACTCGTTGAAATTTTCAGACGATCCTATTGCGGCCATGCTCGACAGTCTTGCGCACAACCGCTACATTGAATCGCTGCCGAAACAGCAAACACAACACAACAATAAATTTCATTATGCCGCCGACAGTATTCCCACGGCTGATCCGGCTGTTGTAGAATCGCGTCTTGCAAAACTCAATGCCGCTTCGCCGTTCGATCTTATTTACAATGAAGATGTGCAGACTTACATTAATCTTTACGTGGTGAAGAAACGCCCGCTCGTAGAAAAAATGCTCGGGCTTTCGCAATTGTATGATCCGATCTTCGAAGAACAGCTCGACAAATACAATCTTCCGCTCGAACTGAAAAATCTCCCGGTAATAGAATCTGCTCTCAATCCTTCTGCAACTTCACATGCAGGCGCGCGCGGGCTCTGGCAATTCATGTACACCACCGGAAAAATGTATGATCTCGAAGTGAGTTCTTATGTAGATGAACGTTGCGATCCGTATCGTTCTACCGAAGCGGCGTGCCAGTGTTTGCGTGATCTGTACAATATGTTCGGCGACTGGCAAATGGTGCTTGCTGCATACAATGCAGGGCCGGGAACTGTGAACAAAGCAATTCGCCGCGCGGGTGGAGGAAAAAAATCTTATTGGGAAATCCGTCCTTTTCTTCCGAAAGAAACACAAGCGTACGTTCCTGCATTCATCGCCGCGAATTATGTGATGAGTTATCATCTCGAACATAATTTGTATTCTGCCATTCCCCGAAAAGCATTTTCCGATATCGATACTGTGGCCGTAAAACAGCAGGTTACTTTTTCGCAGATAGAAGCAGTGCTTGCTGTTTCGCAGGATGAATTGGAATTTTTAAATCCGGAATATAAACTCGATGTAATTCCATACTCATTCACCGAACCGTACAAATTAGTTCTTCCCATTGATAAAGTCGGGCCGTTTGTAACAAATGAGCAGGCGATCTACGATTATATTAAAAAAGATACCGCGATGGCTGCAATGGCCATTGTGGAAGTGAAAACCACACACACCGTGAAAAAAGGAGAAACGATCACTTCCATTGCGCGGCGATATAAATGTTCGGTGACTGATATACGCGCATGGAATGGATTGAAAAGTAATTATATAAAACCCGGACAAAAATTAGTGATCTACACACCGGAAAGAGTTTCTTCTTCCACGGACTCCGACACCGCCGAAAAAGATCCGAAAGAAAAATCAGGCAGCACATCAACAGACGCGCAGAAAAATTCCACGAAGACAAAAACTTCCGATCCCGATCCCGGGAAAAATGATCCTGCACCGAATTCTTCCGGCGCGAAATACAAATACTACACCGTGAAGAAAGGTGATAATCTTTATACCATTTCAAAATCAACAGGAGTTTCAGTCGAGCAGCTCAAAAAGCTGAATGGATTCGGCGATCATTTCGTGATGCATGCCGGCGATAAAATAAAAATCGCAAAAATCTGAGAGGGGTACGAATTACAAATCTCTGCTCACAACCCCGCACACTTCGAATATGCACATTGCGAAAAAAAAATCGCCCTTACACAACTATTCGTAATTCGCATTTTCGTTCCTATTCGCATTTCGTTCCCCCATTCGTAATTCGTTCCCCCATTCGCCGGCATGTACGCAAAAAAACCCGGCTTCGGAATAATCCTCGGCCGGGCTCCACTCATCATCCGTCTCTTCAGGTCTTGCGGTATTTTTTGTAAGCTTTCTTCGCGTCCTTGTCTCCCATTTTCATACTGCGGTGCCAGTCGTTGATTGCTGTAGAATGATCTCCTGCTAAATATTCGGAATTAGCAAGGTTATAAAGATTGGTTCCGGTTGTTGTTGCATTCACAGAGATCTTGAATGCTGTCACCGCTTTATCATAATTGTTCGCATTATAGAATGCGATTCCAAGTACGTTCGCATCTTTCATGGCGAGACTTGCGCCGGATTCTGTTGAAGATTCTCCGAGATCAGCTGCTTTCGTAAAGTCAGCGAGCGCACCTTCGAAATCATTCAGGTTGTACTTGCATTCGCCTCTGTACTGGAAATCATCTGCGTGTCCGCGTTTTTCTACAGTGATGTCAAAATCTTTCAGCGCATTTGCATAATCGCCCATGAAATATCTTGCATCAGCGCGATTGAAGTACGCATCGATCAGATCGGGATCAAGCGCGATCGCCTGGTCGCAGAGTGAAACGGCATACTTTAAGGAATCCTCGTTCGTGAAGTTGAGGATCATGCACCAGAATGCCTTGTTGGAAAGTTCTGTTGCCTTAGTGGGTGTTTCATCGATCGCTTTAATTTTAATATTACCGGCGTTCAAAGAAATTGTTCCTGCTACCATTGCAGCGAGGATCGGAAGGATGATGTGCTTTTTCATTTTGTTTCGTTTTTTGTTTTGGTGCCGTACGTTTTTCGTGCGGTCTGAACTCCTAACGCGAACATCGAACCAAAGCCACCCTGTGTGTTGTAAAAATCTGTTAATGAAAATTCGAATACGGCAAATGACGTATGCATTAAATTTTTCAAAATTCAGGGATTCAAGGATTGTAAAAGTGAATTCTGAAAGTTGTTTTCTCCAATGAGAAAATGAAAATAAATAAGTTGATGAAAATAAATTTCTACCGCAACGTGTCCATCACCAGCTTCTGACTTTTCCCCATCATCGTCTTCGTATCATTATAAGATTCACACAATTTTGTTTTGTACACATCATTTATCCACGACGGCATCGAATCACTTTCACACCATTGCGCAGGAATCACTACGTGCTGGCGGATGGAATTATCATCGGAGCGGCAAACGGCGGTGGGCAGATATTCTGCTTTTGCCAATGAGATCTTCCCGGTCGTAATATTTTTCGTGAGCGACACGGTAAGTATCATCGCTCCATCGGTGTAACGCCAGTACTGGTTCGATAAAAAATTTCCCAGCGACCATGCCACGATACCCGAATCAAGCTTAGCGCCTGCGGTTGTCTTATAATACAACACCGGCTCCAGCACATGCGGATGCGAGCCGATCACAAGATCTGCACCGGCATCGGCCGCCCAGTGAAACATTGTATCCTGCCTTGCTATCGGGTCCGGGTTATTTTCTTTCCCCCAATGATAAAACACAAGAACAATGTCGGCGTTCATTGCGCGCGCACGCGTCACATCATCATGCACGAGCGCGCTGTCGGCCACATTGAGCATGTACGCATGATCTGCGGACGGGTATGCGCCATTGGTTCCGTAAGTGTAATTAAGCACCGCCACTTTTATTCCCTTGATATCAAGAATGCGAATGGAATCACGATCGCTTTGCGAAACAAACGTTCCCGTTGAAGAAAAACCATTCTCGCGGACTTTTTTCACCGTACGCAGCAATCCTTCCTCACCCGTATCCATGCTGTGATTATTTGCCGTGCAGAGAAAATCTATTCCTGCATTTTTAATTGCTGAGAGATAAGCATCCGGCGCATTGAATGCCGGATAACCCTGATACGGATGACCGGATCCAGCGAATGTGCATTCGAGATTTCCCATCGTGATATCTGCAGCGGATAAATATTGCGTGATCTCTTTGAAGCTCGGATTGAAATCAAAAGTGCCGTCGCTTTGCCGTGCATTATTTATTTGCGGCACATGGCACATGAGATCGCCGATGAAGCTGAGTGTGATGGTAACGGAGGAATCTTTAGCAGCAGGCAGTAAATAAGAGGAATTGGAATTGTTATCAGCAGTAATATTTTTTTCGTAAGTCTCGTCAAGCAGAATTGCCGAAAAAGAAAAAAGAAAAATCAAACTCACACCGAAAATCTCAAAAGGGATACTCACGCGTTCGCGCCGAAAAGAAAATATTTTGAAAGCTATTACTGACATGGGGAACAAAGATAAATTGATTGCGGATTACCTGATTGTAAATTATGGACGCCTCTATTCATTAAACGAAAAAGCTGCACATTCTGTTCCTGTAATAAATCAGCATATTCGTAGTGTTTGTATTTCGCAATTCGTCGATTTCGTAGTTGGTACTAAAAGAAAAACGCCGGCCTCTCCCAAGACCGGCGCTTCAATCCTACACACACTTTATTAATTTTCAAATTTCAAATTGTCAATGCAACGTAATCGTTCTTGTATGATTGTTCACTGTAACTGTTGCAAGATCATCACACGCTCCGTTTCCGAAATCGATGTGGCGCACGGGGCGTGTTCCTTTTGTGAAATCAATCGCTCCCTGTATGATCGGGTATTTCCCGCCAATGTTGCAACCACCGAAATCGCGGATGAGCTGGCTCGTTATATTTCCTGTGAATGATTCTCCGTCTGCGCATGTGCCATGTGAAGATCCCGTGAGGCCGATACGGGCAAGATTCCAGCTGATGGGTTGCGCAGAACCGTGATAAACATTCGCGTCAGAAGTATTCAGCAATTCTTTTGTGCGGTCGCAATTCCAGTCGATGGTTCCTCCCGCAGATTTGGTAACAGAAACGTGAGCAACAATGTGCCAGGTGAGATTTGTAGTGAGCGCATCGAACCCGAATGGTGTAGTATTGGTGATCACTTTGGTGATGATGTTCACCGCATTTCCGTCCACCACATAATTATTCGAAGTAACGCTGCACACAAAACCGGGATCACGATAATGCATCGCTCCATTGGTAGATGCAGAATAATCGATGAGCAGTGATCCGCTCCGCGTGCGTCCATCCTGGCAGGTTCCTCCATTGAAAGTAATGGTCACGGTATGATTTGCAGAATCGCGCGTAATGGTTGCGCATCCATTGGAAAGAATACTTTCATCGGCACCTGTTCTGTAATTGGAAAGTGAACTTCCTGTAATATCAGCGGCTTGCCCGGACATGGAAGTGATATCATGGTCGGTGCGTTCAAGCATCGCGTGGTCTTCGGAAGAAGAAGTTTCTTCTTCGGTTTCATCTTTTCTGCAGGCAGTAAAAGCAAGAGCGGCGATCATGGCTACTCCTATTGTTGCGGTGAAAAATCTCTGAGCGTTCATGGTTTTATTTTTTAGAAGATTATTGATTTTGTTTTTTGCGGAACCGGTTTGTTGATCTTAAGACGCCGTTCGATGAACAGGGTTTAAAGGGGGATGAAAAAGATTAGGGAGGATTACAGATATACAGATTGTGCGTCGGTCATCACGCTTATGGAAGATGGACTTGATGCCAATATTTGAGATAGAATTAGTTCCCATCATTTAAATCAGTCCGTCGTCTATCTTCCATTCTTAATTCGTTACCAATACTTACATTTGAAAATGCGCCACCTCCTGCTTACTACCTCCTGCTTACTGCTTACTCTTCTCGTGCACGCCGGCGGATTCCAATTGAATGCCCAGGGACAAAAACAACTGGGAATGGGACATTGCGGAACCGGGTTACTGCTCGATAATTCCTGTTTGTTTTTCAATCCGGGGATGGCGGGATTTTTAAATCCGGGATTTTCTTTTACAGCCGGAAGTTCTTTCCTTGTTCCGAGAACCATTTATCGCGAACCGGCGCCTGGAATTTATACCGACACGATGCTGCATCATGTAGGAACTCCATTTGAATTATTCATGTCTTACAAATTCAAAAATCTCACTGCGGGAATTGCTGTTTACACCCCGTTCGGAAGCAAAGCAGTGTGGCCCGAAGACTGGAAAGGAGAATTCCTGATCCAGGAAATTGCGCTCAAAACAATTTTCACCCAACCTACTTTTTCCTATAAGATCAATGATCATATCGGGATCGGTGTCGGTTTCATTTATGCATCCGGAAGTTTCGAATTGCAGAAGGGAATTCCCGTACAGGATACAGCGGGCCATTATGGCAAAGCGGTGCTCGACGGCGTTGCAACAGGAACCGGATACAATGCAGGATTATTTTTTAAAATGAATGACCGCTGGAGTGCGGGAATTTCTTTCCGCTCATCTGTAACAGTGAAAGTGGTGGATGGATTTGCAAATTTTTCCGTTCCTAATTCTCTCGCTGCTTATTTTCCGCCGACCACTTTTAAATCGGAAATAAAACTTCCTTACGTGGCGAATGCAGGGATTGGGTACGCTTGTGGAAAAATAAAACTGGCTTGTGATCTTAATTTCATTGGCTGGCACAGTTATGATTCACTTCGCATCGATTTCAAAGACAATACCGACAAACTTACTGATGTGAGTTCCGCGCGCATGTACAAGGACACGTACATCATACGCACCGGCGCGCAATACACGATTGATAATTCCTGCACAGTGCGAATGGGAATTTATTATGATCATACTCCTGTTCCCGATGGATATCTCACTCCTGAAACGCCGGACGCCGACCGCATTGGTGTAACCTGCGGAGCAAGTGTTAAAGCCACAAAAAAAGTTTCACTTGATCTTTCATTGTTGTACATTGAAGCAATGAAAAGAACCGACACCAATCTCGAAACCGGATTTTCCGGAACTTACAAAACGCGTGTCATTGCACCCGGGATCGGATTCAGCATTCAACTTTAAAAATTTCAACCCTCAATAATTCCCATCATGAAAAAAATTTTACTCTTTGCACTGCTCAGCTCTCCGTTCTCTTTTCTCTTTTCTCAAACCTGTAACGGACTTCACTATCGCGATTTTATTTACCAGGACAGCATCGTGTCGAATATCGTTTATGGTTCGAATGTGAATTTATCAAATGCAGTGACTACGCTCAAACTCGATATGTATTTTCCGAAAATGGACACGAGTACCAATCGGCCATTGGTGATCCTGATGCATGGCGGAAATTTTCTCGGCGGATCAAAAACCGGAACTGATGTTGTTCCATTCTGTCACGACTTTGCAAAAATGGGATACGTGGTCGCCTCCATTGATTACCGTGTGGGAATGACCAATTTTCCATTCGGCACACCCGACAGTGTTGATGCAGCAGGGTCAGTGATCCGCGCTGTGCACGATGGAAAAGCGGCGGTCCGTTTTTTCAAAAAAGATGTTGCTGTCAATGGAAATTCATACCGCATCGACACTTCAAAAATATTTTTTATGGGCGTTTCTGCAGGAGCGATCACCGCGCTGCACATGTCGTACATGGATAACATGAGTGAATTTCCTGTTTATGCTGATACGGTAAATCATTACGGACTCAATGGAGGAATAGAAGGACTCAGCGGAAACCAGGGTTACTCTTCTTCGTTCCGGGGCGTGATAGAAATTTGCGGCGCTATCGGAGATACTTCCTGGATAGCTGCCGGCAATATGCCCGCCATGCTTTTTCATGGTGACCAGGACGGAACTGTTCCTTATGGCTCTGCTATTATTTATTTGCTCGGCACTTATCCATTGCTGATGGTGGATGGTTCGCATTCTGTTGATGCGCGTCTTACAAATCTTGGTATTGAACATTGTTTTGAAACTTACGAAGGACAGGATCACACGCCCGAAGTGAGCAATCCTGCTTATTATGATACAACACTTGTGATCTCGAGAAATTTTCTTGTGCATTATGTGTGCGGCGATGCGCTCGACTGTTCTTATTCCAATCCTGTTGCGGTGAATGATCTTCCCGCGCTTGCGCCGCTCATTGGAATTTATCCGAATCCTGCTTCCGGAAATTTCACGGTTAATGCAGAGCGGCTCGAAGGAAATGGATTTGTAATGGATCTTTATTCTCCGACCGGCCAACTCGTGCGTTCTGAAAAACTTTCTGCTGATGGAAAAACGAAAGTGAATACCACTGATCTCGCTCCCGGAATTTATCTTGTGAATATTCACAATGAAGAAATGAGCTATTCTAAAAAAGTAGTGGTGGAGTAAAAAGCTGTTGACTTTCTTTTCGTATTTTTCTTTCGTTTGGTTTTACTCCCCCGGCAAATGAAAAGATCATTCATTTATTGTTGCGCTACATTTTGCATGCTGATGCAAGTTGCCTGTTACACTCAGGGCAGACAAATAGATTCGCTTCGGTTGCTTATTATTAAGGACAAAGACGATACAGGAAAAGCAAATCATCTGAACAAATTATGTGTGGAATTCCGAAAAGCAGGAGCGTATGACTCAGCGTTCGTTTATGGAAATGCCGGGTTGACTCTCGCTCAGAAAATTGATTTTAAGAAGGGAACTGCATACGCTTACAATAATCTCGGAATCGTCTATAAAACCAAAGGAGATTATACCAACGCATTGATCTATTTCTTCAGGTCGTTGGAAATTGATTCCGGACTCGGAAATAAAAATGGAATTGCAAGGCATCTTGGAAACATCGGAAATGTTTATTCAGATCTCGGAGACTATCCGAAGGCATTGGATTTTTTCCTGAAGACGCTTACTATTGATGAACAGATCGGTGATAAGAATGGGATCGAAATCGTTCTTGGTAACATCGGTATTGTTTATGTTAACGAAACCGATTACCCGAAAGCAAGAGATTATTATGTGAGAGCGTTGAATCTGGCAATTGAATTAAAGGATGATGGCGGTATTGCAAGGAATGAATGCAGTCTGGGAAATCTTTACCGGGACATTGGCAATTATTCAGAATCGCTGGAATATTATTTCAAGTCGTTAAAAATTTGTGAAGCGTCCGGAGATAATGTTCTTGCTACAACTTGTTTCGGCAACATCGGAACTGTTTATGAAGAAAGGGGCGATTCCGGGATCGCCAAAGGCAATGTTGTTTTTGCACTTAATAGTTGTTACCCAAATGCCCTGGACTTCGATTTGAGGGCACTTAAGATCTCGCAATCGCTCGATGATAAAAAGGGTATAGCGATAGATGATGTAAACATTGGTTCCATTTATACCAAGACAGGAAAATACAATGATGCGTTCGCTTTGATCTACACGGCATTGAGAATTGATGACAGTCTCGGATTAATGAATGCACTTAAGTCGGATTATGAACTCCTGAGTTCCCTTTATGAAAATTCGACTTCTCCATTGCACGATTCCATTGGAGGAAAACTGCTGAATCCCGAACAGATGCGTTTGCGTTCCATTTATTATTACAGGAAATTCGTTTCCATCAGCGACACCCTGTTCTCCCAGGAGAATAAAAAACAGCTCGTGCGTAAGGAAATGAATTACGAGTTCGATAAAAAACAAACGAAGCAGAAAGCCGACCAGAATAAAAAAGATGCGCTTGCACAGGAACAGCTCAAACAAAAAGAAACGCAGCGGAATTATTTCATCGCCGGATTCGCACTGGTACTCGCGCTTGCTGGATTTATTTTCCGCTCTTACCGACAAAAACAAAAAGCGAATGAAATTATTTCGCAGCAGAAAGAACTCGTGGAGGAAAAACAAAAGGAGATTTTGGATTCTATTCATTACGCGAAAAGAATTCAGCAGAGTTTATTGCCGAATGAAAAATACATTTCTAAAAATCTTTTTCCACGAAAATGAAATTTCTTTGGAGCATCTTCATTCTCATTTTTCTTTTTTCCTGTGGTGAAGAAGGAAAGAAGAAAAATAATAACCCGGCGCAGTCTTCCGTGAAAATAAAATATCCGTTGCCGAAAAGTGAAGATTCCCTTCTTGCTTTGCTGAAAATTCTTCCGGAGGATACCAATAAGGTGAATGTGTTGAATGGGCTTGCGTGGGAATATAAATTCTCCAAGCCCGATACCTCCCTTCTTATCATTAACAATGCAATTGCGCTTGCGAAAAAAACAGGATTCAAAAAAGGATTGGCAACCGCCTTGCGAAACAAAGGCGGCTTTAATCTTGACAAAGGAAATTATGTCGATGCGTTGAAATATTATTTTCAATCGCTGAAGATTGCAGAGGAACTCGGAGATAAAAACAGAATTGCCATAACCCTCGGCAGCATCGGGATTGTCTATTTTTCTGAAGCCGACTATCCCAAAGCCCTTGACTATTATTTCAGGGCGCTGAAGATGAAAGAAGAACTCGGAGATAAAAATGAAATTGCAAAAACCCTCGGCAACATCGGGGTTGTCTATAAAGACCAAGCCGACTATCCCAAAGCGCTTGACTATTTTTTCAGGGCGTTGAAAATGGCGGAAGAATTGAAAGATAAAAACAGAATTGCCATCCAACTCGGCAACATCGGGGTTGTCTATAAAGACCAAGCCGACCATCCCAAAGCCCTTGACTATTTTTTCAGGGCGTTGAAAATGGATGAAGAACTCGGAGATAAAAACAGAATTGCCAGCCAACTCGGCAACATCGGGATTGTCTATATGGAGCAAGCCGACTACCCCAAAGCGCTTGACTATTATTTCAGGGCGCTGAAAATGGCGGAAGAATTGAAAGATAAAAACAGAATTGCCATCCAACTCAGCAACATCGGGAATGTCTATTATTCTCAAGCCGATTATCCCAAAGCGCTTGACTATTATTTGATGGGGCTACAAATGGCAGAAGAATTGGGAGATAAAAACGGAATTGCCGCTGACTTCGGCAACATCGGCTCGCTTTATACCAAAACCGGAAAGTTTAATGAAGCGGAGGATTATTTCAAACGCTCGCTCGCGCTCTGTGATACGCTGAAGACATTAGATCTAACAAAACAAGTTGAACAATCCCTCTCCCAACTCTACGACACCACCGGCCGCTACCAACTCGCACTCGAACATTACAAAAAATATATTGCCGCCCGCGATTCCGTTGCCAATGATCAAAACACAAAAAAACAAACCCGTATGGAAATGCAATACGACTTCGATAAAAAATCTTCCGCCGACAGCATTCGAAACTCCGAACAAAACAAACAGGAGGTGTTAAAACACAACCAGGAAATTCAACAGCAGAAAATTTATTCTTACGGGGGCGCGCTCGGCTTCGCGCTCATGCTCGTGGTGGCGGGCGTGAGTTTTCGCGCGTACAGGAATAAACAAAAAGCAAACGAAATTATTTCGCAGCAAAAATTATTAGTGGAGATGAAGCAGAAAGAGGTCATTGATAGCATAAATTATGCAAGGAGAATTCAGAACGCATTATTACCGGGGGAGAATTTCATTCAGAACGCCTTGAATAAATTGGGAAGATAATGATACATAGCCCCAATATTCCTCTCTTTCGCTTCATCTCCCCTGAAGCGAAACACATTTATAGAATGAATTCCGGTGTTTCTGCTTCAGGGGAGGAAAAACAAAAAGAGATTTTGGATTCGATTCATTATGCAAAAAGAATTCAGCAGAGTTTGTTGCCCAATGAAAAATACATTTCAAAAAATTTATATCGGTTAAACAAATTCCAATGAAAAAGAAATCGTTTTGTATTTTTTTAATCAGCGGCTTTCAATTTGTATTTTTCTTTTTACCCGCGCAGCAAAGAATTATTGATTCATTGCAAATCATTGTCAAAACCGAAAAAGAGGATACGAATAAGGTCAAGAATTTAATCACGCTTTCGAAAAACTTTCGTTTCGATGACGCGGCAAAAGCGCTGAATTATTCGCAACAAGCACTTTCTTTATCCGAAAAAATTAATTTTCAGGAAGGCATTGCCGATTCCTGGTACAATTTTGGAATCATTTATGTCTATCAAAAAAATTATGCAAAAGCGTTAGAATACACTACACAAACCATTCAATTGTGTGAGAAAATAACTTACAAATTGTGTTTAGGAAACGCATATAATATGGCGGGAAATATTTTTTATCTTAAACTAAATTATGCTGAAGCCATAAAATATTATCTAAAGTCATTGAAAATATCGGAAGATTTGGGAGACAAAAACCGAGTGGCGATCACTTCTACAAATATCGGTTCGTTCTATTATGAGCAAAAAAATTACAAGCAGGCATTGTATTATCATTTCAAGGCGCTGAAATTACAAGAGGGTAATCACTGGGCAATGCTTTATCCGCTAAGAGGAATTGCAAATACTTATATGGCATTGGGAAAAAGTGATTCCGCGTTTTTTTATTTTGATAAGTGCGTGGCCTATTCCAAAGAACTGAACGTTCCTCTGGAGTTGGGCAATACCTATTCTGATGTGGCGACCGCCTACGCACAACTCAACAATTATAAAAAAGCTTACGAATATTCCCAATTGTATGTCGTTGCCAATGATTCGTTTTACAGCTTGGAAAATTCAAAACAAATAACGGAAATGAGTGCCAAATACGAATCCCAAAAAAAGGAGCAGCAAATACAATTGTTGAATAAAGAAAAAGAAAAACAAGCGGTTATTGCTGAAGAAAAAAATCGACAGAAGAATAGTATTATCTTTTCTGTGGCGATCGTTTTATTGCTAGCGCTTCTATTTTCAGCTTTTGTATTCCGTTCGCTGCAAACATCCCGCAGACAAAAAATGGTCATTGAAGAAAAACAAAAAGAAATTTTGGATTCTATTCATTATGCAAAACGGATTCAGAAAAGTTTACTGCCGACCGAGAAATATATTGGGAGAAATTTAAACCGGCTAAATAGTTAAGCTTGTAGTGAGCTTGTCCAATTATGAAAAACATTTACCTTATTTTTTTTATTTTATTTCTCGCGGCTTTCATGCAGAAGGTTGCTTTTGCACAGCAGGGCCAATTGGATTCCCTGCGCGAACTTCTTAAAACTGATAAAGAGGATACCAACAAAATATTTCACCTCAACGCCATCGGGCGGGAATTGTGTTACGGAAATCCGGACACCGCAATTCTACTCGGGGAGCAGGCGCTTGCTATCGTATTAAAATTAGATTCTGCCAAATCCGGGTCTGCCGTTCTCGAAGCCGCTTGTAAAAAATGTGCGGCAAATACTTACGGACAACTCGGAAACTATTACTCCATTAAATCTGATTTCCCGACAGCCCTTGGTTATTATCTGAAAGCATTAAAATTCGATGAGGAAATCGGCGATCAAAAACGAATTGCCTCCCAGTATGGAAACATAGGAATCATTTATGATGAAGAAGGCGATTTTGACAAGGCGCTCGATTATTATTTAAAAGCGCTGAATACTTTTGAAAAGATCGGAGACAATAACAAAATTGCAACGCAGCTTGATAATGTCGGTGTAATTTATGATGAACAGTCGCGCGTACCATTCATTACTCCGCAAAAAAAAGACGAACTCCTGAAAAAGTCACTCGATACTTATGCCAGGGCTGTTCAGTTGATGGAGGAAGTAGGAAATAAATTAGACCTTGCTGTAACGTTCGGAAATATTGGAACTGTTTACAGTGAAAGATCCCACATGCCGATGCTGCTCCCTTCGGAGAAAAAAGAACTTTCTTCCGAAGCATTGCTTTATTTCCGGAAGGCTATCGATCTGGATGCGGAATTCCAGGATGAAGATGATATCGCAAGAAATATTTCAAACATTGGTTCGATCAATACCGGCCTGGGAAATTATAAGCTTGCCTTCGATTATCTTTTTCGCGCTCTAGCCATCAGCGACAGTATGGGTGGATTGGAAAACATGCAAAATGTGTACAATGAGATAAGTACGCTCTACGAAGAATCGTCAATTCCGCTGCCCGATTCTATTGGCGGGAAAATGCTGAATATGGAACAAATGCGTTTACGTGCCTTACACTATTTTAAAAGTTACGTCGATGTCCGCGACACGCTCTTCTCCGAAGAAAATAAAAAACAACTTGTGCGCAAGGAAATGAATTACGAGTTTGATAAAAAAGAGGCGCAGACAAAAGCAAATAACGACAAGAAAGAAGCGCTGGCGCAAGAACAGCTGAAACAAAAAGAAACGCAGCGGAATTATTTCATCGCCGGATTTGCTTTGGTGCTCGTGCTTGCTGGATTTATTTTCCGCTCTTACCGACAAAAACAAAAAGCAAACGAAATTATTTCGCAGCAGAAATTATTGGTGGAAATGAAGCAGAAGGAAATTTTGGATTCTATTCATTACGCAAAAAGAATTCAGGATAGTTTGTTGCCAAGTGAAAAATATATTTCTAAAAATCTTTTCCCGCGAAAATGAAATTTCTGCCCGGCATTTTCCTTCTCATTTTTCTTTTTTCCTGTGGTGAAGAAGGAAAGAAGAAAAATAATAACCCGGCACAGCCATCAGTGAAAATAAAATATCCGTTACCGAAAAGCGAAGATTCGCTTCTTGCGCTTCTGAAAATTCTTCCGGAGGACACGAACAAGGTGAATGTGCTGAATAAACTCGCCTTCGCTCTTTACTTTACGAATCCCGATACAACTATTTTACTCGCGCAGCAGGCAGTTGCTATTGCTGAAAAAATAAACTGGCAAAAAGGAAAAGCAAATACACTCGGCACTGCCGGTACTGGTTACTGGGCAAAGGGTGATTATCCCAAGGCATTGGAAAATTATTTTGCCGCTCTTAAAATTGATCAGGCATTGAATAACAAAGTAGGTATAGGAAAACGGCTCGGCAACATCGGGATTGTCTATACGGAGCAAGCCGACTATCCCAAAGCGCTTGACTATTATTTAAAGGCGCTGAAAATGGATGAAGAACTCGGAGATAAAAACGGAATTGCTCCCAACCTCGGCAACATCGGGAGTGTCTATAATTATCAAGCCGACTATCCCAAAGCGCTTGACTATTATTTCAGGGCGCTCAAAATGAATGAAAAACTCGGAAATAAAAACGGAATTGCCATCCAACTCGGCAACATAGGAGTTGTATATGAGGAGCAAGCCGAGTATCCCAAAGCGCTTGACTATTATTTCAGAGCGCTGAAAATGGATGAAGAACTCGGAGATAAAAACGGAATTGCCCGCCACCTCGGCAACATCGGAAGTGTCTATGAGGAGCAAGCCGATTATCCCAAAGCGCTGGACTATGATTTCAGGGCGCTGAAAATGGCAGAAGAACTCGGAAATAAAGGCGGATTTGCTGCCGACCTCGGCAACATTGGCTCGCTTTATACGAAAACCGGAAAGTTCAAAGAGGCGGAGGAATATTTGAGCAAGGCATTGGCAATTGATTTAGAAATCGGATCACTTGAAGGGCAAAAATCCAGAGAACAATCCCTCTCCAAACTTTACGATACCACCGGCAGATATGAACTTGCTTTTGAGCATTACAAAAAATATATTGCAGCAAAAGATAGTATTGCCAATGATGACAACACCAAAAAACAAACCCGCATGGAAATGCAATACGACTTCGACAAAAAAACTTCTTCCGACAGCATTCGAAATTCAGAGCAAAACAAACAGGAGGTGTTGAAACACAACCAGGAAATTCAGCAGCAGAAAATTTATACGTACGGAGGCGCGCTCGGTTTCGCGCTCATGCTCGTGGTGGCGGGCGTGAGCTTCCGCGCGTACAGGAATAAGCAGAAAGCGAATGAAATTATTTCGCAGCAGAAATTATTGGTGGAGATGAAGCAGAAAGAGGTCATTGATAGCATAAATTATGCAAGGAGAATTCAGCAATCGATGATGCCGACGGAGAAATATATTGTAAAAAATTTAAATCGACTAAGAATTAAGAATTGAGAATGAAAATAACATCCCAATATTATTTCTTTTTCATCTGCACATTTGCTTATCTGCTCCTCTGCTCCTCTATTTGCGCGCAGGAAAAAAAGATTGACTCGATTATTTTGTTGCTGAAAAAAAATAAAACAACTTTTCCGAGCGGAGATTCCAATACAGTAATTCTTCTGAACACGGCTGGCGATGAATTCAGGACGATCGGCAGTTATGACAGCACGATCATTTACTGCAACGAAGCAATTCAGCTCGCGCAACGGATCAATTTCAGGAGAGGGCTTGCCGCTGCCTATAATCAGGTCGGCATTGCAAATGAAGAACAGGGAAAATATCCGGATGCGCTTAATAATTATTTCAAGAGTCTGAAAATCGCCGAAGAAATCGGTTATCTCCAATCGCAGGCGAAAACGCTCGGGAACATTGGACTTGCTTACGAGGATCAGGAAGATTATCCCAAAGCGCAAGAATATTTTTTCAAATCGCTGAAGATCGCAGAAACACTTGGAGACCAGAATTACCTTGCGAGTCTGCTTGGCAATATCGGCGTTTATTATTACGATACAGAAAATTATTCCAAAGCCCTGGATTACGACAGAAGAGCTTTGTCAATTAAAGAAAAATTGAAAAACAAAAGGGAAATCGCCGAAACTTTCACCAATATGGCGCTGGCATTTTGGGATTTGGAAATGGTAGATAGTGTGCTTGACTATGATCTTAGGGCATTGAAAATTGATGAAGAACTTGGTAACCAAAAAGATATTGCTGCAGACCTCGTCAACATCGGTTCATTTGAAATGGAACAAAAGGATTTCAAAGCTGCGTTCAAGAATGATTACCGTGCACTTGCTATTTCTGACAGCATCGGGTCGAAAGATTTTACGGCGGGAATCTATCAAGTGTTAAGCCAGCTCTATGAGGCCGCCGATATTTCTCTTCCCGATTCTCTAGGCGGAAAAATATTAAACATGGAACAAATGCGTTTGCGTTCATTGCACTATTTCAAAAGCTACACCAGTGTCCGCGACACTCTTTTGTCCGAAGAAAATAAAAAAGAAGGTGTGCGAAAAGAAATGAATTACGAATTCGACAAAAAAGAATCAAAGCAAAAAGCCGAGCAGGATAAAAAAGACGCGCTCGCAAAAGAAGAATTGAAACAGAAAGAAAAAGAACGGAATTATTTCATCGCCGGATTTGCATTGGTGATTTTACTGGCAGGATTTATTTTCAGGGGTTACCGGCAAAAACAAAAAGCAAATGAAATTATTTCTTCTCAAAAATTATTGGTGGAGATGAAGCAGAAGGAAATTTTGGATTCTATTCATTACGCAAAAAGAATTCAGCAGAGTTTATTGCCGAATGAAAAATACATTGAAAAAATTTTAGGCCAGTTAAAGTAATAATAAATGAGAAAATTGCTTTTACTTTTTTTATCGGCGTGTTGCCTGTTGCCGGCGGCTACTTGTTTCTCCCAGAAACGGAAAACAGATTCTCTTGTGGCTCTCTTAAAAACAGCAAAGCCGGATACCAATGAAGTAAAGAGCCTGAACTTACTCTCGCGCCTGTGTTTGCATAACAATCCCGATACGGCAAGAATACTTTCGCTTGAGGCCGTGCAGCTGGCAACTAAATTAAAATCGGACAAATTCATGGGGCTTGCCTCGCTTTACCTGGGAAATACTTTCTGGATCAAAGGCCAGTACCCGAATGCAATTGAAAATTACCTGGGCGCACTTCAGAAATTTGAAAAGATCCATTATAAAAACGGGATCGCCTCTGCAAACGCCGGACTCGGATTGGTTTATCTTGAACAGAAAGAGTATGAGAAGTCGCTGAAATATTATTCAATCGCATTAAAGATCGTGAAGGATCTTGGTGATCAAGTAAGCACGGCACGTTACCTGGGCAACGTTGCAAATATTTACAGGGATCTTCATGAGCAGGACACTGCATTGAAATATTCTTTCGCTGCCCTTAAGATCGACGAAGAAACGGGAAACAAATCGGGAATGTCGGCCGAATACGGAAACATTGGTAATTCCTATTCCAGTCTTGGTAATTTTACCAAAGCGCTCGAATATCAATTTCTGGCGTTGCAGATTGCCGAAGAAACCGGGGATGAGGAGAACCAGGCGATCATGCTCGACAATATTGCTGATTCCTATCATTCACTGAAACAAAATTCAAAAGCAGAAAAATATTTGCTGTTGGCGCTCGCAAAATCAGATAGTCTGGGTTTGCTCGTCGCCGAAAAAGAGATCTACCATGGCTTGAGTGAAATAGATGAGGAATCCGGCAAATACGATCTGGCTTTGGATCATTACAAAAAATACATTGCAGCACGCGACAGTCTTGCCAATGAAGAAAACACAAAACGGCAAACGCAGATAGAAATGCAGTACGACTTCGACAAAAAAACTTCCGCGGATTCCATAAAAAATTCAGAACAAAAAAAACGTGACGACTTAAAACACACGCAGGAAATTCAACAGCAGAAAATTTATTCTTACGGAGGTGCGCTCGGCTTCGCGCTCATGCTTGTGGTGGCGGGCGTGTCCTTCCGCGCGTACAGGAATAAGCAGAAAGCGAATGAAATTATTTCTTCGCAAAAATTATTGGTGGAAATGAAGCAGAAAGAGGTCATTGATAGCATAAATTATGCAAGGAGAATTCAGAAAAGTCTTTTGCCGAATGACAAATACATTGACAAAAAACTGAACGCGCTGAAAAAAGACTGATCGCTTTCCTGTTTCAACTATCTTTAATTCATGGACAATACTGTAGTGTACGGCGGATTCTGGAAACGATTGCTCGCTTTATTGATCGACGGATTATTTATCGCCCCGGTTTTTATTCCGTTGCAGTGGTTTGACAAGACCACGTGGAAAAATCCGGCGCTCATGATCATCCTGGTTTGTTTTTCTGTTTTATTCCGGCCATTCTTTGAATATCTCTTCAGCGCCACACCGGGAAAAATGATCATGAAAATGAAAGTGGTGAAACGTGATCTCTCCCGTATCGGTTTAATGAATGCTGTGCTCAGGCATTCCCTCATCATTGTCACAGGAATAATCTCATTGTATTTTACACTTAGGGTCTTTCATCTGCCGGAATTTCAATCTGCGATCACCATGAAGGAATATACACGACTCGCGAGGAATAGTGGACACACTATTATTCAGACTGTAGTTTCAATGAGCATTTATACTGCCGAAATAATTTTTCTTCTCGCCGATAAAAAGAAACGCTCACTTCACGACCGTATCGGGCAGACGCTTGTCATTGAGAAACGCTGAAAAATTTCTGAGCAGCGATTGTTTTCTGATTGCTTTCTCTCACTTGTTTTCTTGACTTCCATCAGGGTTTTCGTTTAGGTGCTGTTGTTCCTTTATAACAGGAAAGAGAAAATCCCGGATTATGAAAAAGTTCCTCTATACACTTCTGATACTCGCTGGCAGCGGGATGATTGGAAAAATGAATGCGGCAAGATACCTCGAACTCAGCGGGAAAATATTCCAGACCGGGTTTGACGTTACGGGGACTGAAAAATATCTCGACAGTGCGCGGCTTATTATTCTGAATACCGGGAGCGGCCGGTCTGATACTTTTCTCAGCGCCGAATCGGGTGAATATATTTTCCGTCTCCCGGTGAATAATAATTTCCTGATCACCATCTCGCACAAAGGATTTGTTTCCAAAAAGATCAGCGCCGACACGCACGTTCCTGTTTTTACAACCGGTTATTTCGGTATCGAATTCGAACTTGCCCTCTTTAAATCAGTTCCAGGTCCTGATATTTCTTTACTTGAAACTCCTATAGCCGCGATCAGTTATAGTCGCGGGAAAAAATGTTTTGATTACAATCACAACTATACCGACCAAGTGAATTGTGAAGTGAAAAAACAATACACCGCTTATTACCAGCACCGCCCTATGCCGGCAGCAAGAAAACCGGTTGCACAGGAAAACACTTTTGTAAAACATAATAAAGGCGGAAAGAAAAAAGCATTGCGAATCAGCAAAGGGAAAATAAAAAAATGAAGAGAAAATTCTGATTGCAGGAAGTGATGCGGGTCTACGGAAATAAAACTCCGTTGCAATCAAAACAATTCAGGGTAGGAATAGTGGAACCGTATTTATTGTTGATCGCTGAAATGAATTCATTCGCAATAAGCGCATATCCTTTCTGGTTCGGGTGATAACCGTCGAGCGAATAAAATCCTCCCGTTACAAATTCCGCATTGAGATCAACCCCGTCCCATTTTATTCCCGAGGTCACGTGCGCGAAATACGAATGCGCATCCACGAGCGCCAGTCCATATTGATTTGCCTTCTGCCCGATGATGGAATTGTAAGAAGAAATAGCTGCGTCAATGTTCGCCACTTCCGAACTGTCGAGCACATAACGATCGTTCATCGGGTTGATAAGTAATCCATAAAAATTACACTTCATCGAATCGAGTGGCGCATCTAGCAGAATATATTCTCCATTGTGCAATTGACGGTAACCGGATGAAGTGCTCGGATCCACGATCACAAATCCATTCGCCCCTTCTGTGAAATTAATATTGGTGATGCCTGCACTCTGGTAAATTAAATTCAGCGAATCGGCTTTGCTCTGCGTGAGCGTTGCTCCATTCCACGGAACCAAAGTGTAAAATGGAAAATTCCGGAAGTCGGGAATATTTGCGATCACACCTTTCGCGCCATTCGCCGTCAACCGCATCAATGCAGAATCGAGATACGCGGAAAAAGTTCCGGAAGAAGTAATGCTCGCTCCTGTTCCACCGAGTTGTGCGTAATCGTAAATGTCTTCCATGCCGAGCCATGCGGTGAAGAAGGTTGGATTCAGTGCGACTGCATCTCCGATAGCAGTCGATGCGCCTGGATTTCTTGCAATGCGCCGATAATATGGATTTGTATTTTGTGTCGACGAGAAATTTCCAAGAATGGGATCAAAGAGGTCGGGGGTTTTTGCGAATGGAATTCCTATCAGATGCGTGTACGTGGTAAGATTCGCCGTTGTAATAATTGAATTTGCTGAAGTCCTGCTGAGCGAATCCTGCAAAGGCATTAATGAATTCACGCCCATGCAGTCTGTGGAATAACCAAGATGTGATGGTACAGAATACCAACTTTCCCACGGTTTAATATTCCAACCCAACCCTTCTGATCCGCTCGGAATGCTGTAAATAAAAAAATTATTTCCTGAGAATAAATTTACCTGCCTGCTGAGAAGAGCGGAGATCGACTTATGTTGTCCGTCATAACATAGTGCTCCGTCCTGGTATCCTGAAATGTAATCTCCACCGATTGCAACCGTTGTTCTAAAATCACAACTTCCTGCCTGCGGTTTCGGTGGATCGAGTTTGGGAGTGCAGTTGAGTTGAAATAAAATCACTGTCGCAAAAACTGCAATAAGTACAGAAGGGAAAAAATATTTTTTCATTGGAGAAACTAAGGTAGTTGTTTTTCTCAACGCCTTCGCGCAGGATCGCTTCTCCCGATTAAAATCGGGAGAAGCGATCCTGCGCTGGCCTCTGAAAGGTGAACCATTTTCAAATGACTAAGTCCTTTCTTCAATTTACTTTTGAAAGTATGACCGGAGGATTTGTTTACATCATGGCTAATTTTACGCACACTACACTCTACATAGGTGTAACGAATAATCTTGAAAGCCGTTCGAAAGAACACAAGAATCATCGTAATTCGAAATCATTTACGTCAAAATATAAAATTCACAAACTTGTTTACTATGAAACTTTCTGGGATATACGTGATGCGATCGCAAGGGAAAAACAATTGAAAGCCGGAAACAGAAAGAGAAAAGAGGATCTCATTAATAAAATGAATCCGGAATGGAAAGATCTTTCCGGGAATATTGTTTGAATATGCAACAGTTGGTTTTTCTCACGGCCGCCCGCAAGATTGCTTCACTTCGTTCGCAATGACAGCCCGCGCGTCGGTCATTGCGAACGAAGTGAAGCAATCTTGAGCGCTGGCCGGCTCTACAAACGAATTGAAAAAAATGTGCGAACACTTGTGTGGCATTCGCACATTTACATATTAATTCATTAGCACATTAATTCTGCGTCTGCAGTGCACCAATGTAATCTTCCAGCGTCTCCACAATATTATCGTAACTGAATTGTGCAAGCGGAGTCGGATTGATGTTGTGGAATTCCGGGTTATTATTTTTCCGCAACGTGTAAATATTCTGCTTGCCTTCCTGGAATCGACCTATCGGATCGATCGTCATCGTAAGAATCTGGTAATCGTAATTCTTCGCGAGTTCATACAGCATATCGAAATTCTCACCGAGTCCCGCTACTTCATCGATGGTCATGAAACGAACGCCGCGTTTTATTTTACGATCGGCTCCTGTGAGTTTATCACTGTCAATGATCGAGAGACGCGCAATGCAAAGCAACGCAAGCATCGTGTAGTTCTGCCCGTTCGATCCCGGCGCATCTTCTCCCCTTGGAGTTTTCAGTGAAATAGAAAGATCGAAATAGGATTTCGGATTCGTGAGTTTGCGAATGTCGGGTTTCACATTTTTTCCATCGCTGTGTTCGAGGAATGCTTTTAAAATAATTGCATCCGCTCCTTCATTGTCTGTCTCGAACATTTTAAAGAGGCCGACATTCTGCGCTTTCGCCGCGATGTTTTTATTGAGCGAACGTATCCACTGGATCGGGTAAGCTTTCGACGGATCAAAATTAATTTCCACGTAGTGTCCGCCGGAAATTTTATTCTGGCGGAAAAATTCCCTGATGTCATCAATACGATCGCGGTATTCGCTGTACACTTCTTCGATCTTCGAGAAAATTCCATTGATGATCTTCAACTTGTGATCGTTGATCTCGTTCATTTTCTCATTGATACTTTTGAGGTGTTCTTCCACATCGCTCGCAAGATCATTCTCCACGTTGTTCGGATCCTTGATGATCTTCGGCAACATCACTTCAGCAAGCGATTGAAAATCATATTTGTGATCGCCCTTCAAACGTTCATCATCAATATTGAATTTATCATCTTTTAAAATCGTTTCGAAATTCGATTCATACGATTTCTGCGTGGTGATCACGGTAACTTTTGCTTTATTCACCTGCGATTCTTCCACGATATCTGTCGCTTCTTCCGCTTTGAATTCTCCAATGAGTTCCGTGTAACGTTTGTGCACTTCATTGAAACGCGAATCGAGCGTAGGCATTTGTTCCATCAACCCGATGAGGCGTTGCTCGAGCGATCCCTGCTTGCGCGAAATTTCCTGCAGCCGTTGCGTGAACGCGTTGTAAAGCATTTTCGAACTTGAGCCGTGTTCTTTTTCAATGGCGCGAACTTCTTTGTTCACCTGCGCATGACTTGTTTCCGCATCAGCCGGTTTCAGATACGTGTTCGCATCCTTCTGCCATTCTGCAAAACGTTCATCGGCTGCTTTGCGTTCCTGTTTGAAATTTTTCAGTTCTCGTTCTTTGTCGGGAAGTTGAGTGAGATCGAGTTGGCGCAATTGTCCTTCGAGCGCGATCAAAGCTCCCTGTGAATTTGCAATGATATCATCGGCCTCGCGTAATTTCTGATGCGCATCTTCCCAGTTCTTCTTCGCTTCCTCGTATTGCAGGCGCATATTGTTCTGCGGATTCGTGAAAAGATCCATCGTCACTTCAAATTCATCTTTTGTCATCACCATCGTTTCATCCGCAACAAATCGCGCGAGTTCTTCCCTGCGAATGAAAATATCGGAGAGCGCCTGGTTGAATCCTGCTTCTATGAGCTGATCGCGCAGCAAACGATGATGCTCGCGTTCGGCCGTAAGTTTCTCCAGTTCTTTTCCGATCGTATCTCCGTATTTCTGCAATTCCTGCTCGATCGTTTTCGGATTATTGAAAAGTTGTTTCGAAACAAGCGGAACATATTCCATCACACCGGCAAGATCCACCCAGAAACCATTCGCGTCTTTGTCGGTTGGTTTTAAATTTTTGTAAATACCGGCAGGATCAGGAATGAAACGCGCTCCGTCTTTTACATCGTACGGTTTTTTTGTACTCAGCGTTTTAAAATGCATCAGCACCGACTCTTCTTCCCTCGTGAGTTTTCCTGCGTTCTTGATAGCCCATTGCACAACAGAATCTTTTTTCTGGCTGTCGAAAAGCGGAAGCACTTGTTCGAGGCGGAAAATTTCTTCGTTCAGGTTATCCATGATGCCGTCGTTCTCCACCTGCGCCATCCTGAAATCAGTTGCCCATGTTGAATCGAGAAAATTTTTCGTGATGCCGCGTTCGTCGAGGAAATTCTCAAATTCTTCGAGCCGTTCTTTATCGCGCGCCACTTTATCCTGCTTTGCAAATTGCTCGCGCACCTCATCGATGGATTTGTAAAGACGTATCCATCCTTCCACTGATTTAACTTTGGTCCATCGCGCACTGGCCTCATCGTATTCCTGCTGTGAAATTCCGTACGCCTTTTCATACGATGCGCGATTCTTCTCCGCGAATTCACGCGATTTCTTTTTTGTTTCCAACTCCGTCGTCAGGCGTTCGCGCTCACCCGTGATCGAGTCGAGCTCACGTTCCACCGCTTCGGTATTCAATTCATTCACTCTTTGCTCGAGCAAAATCTGCTGAAGATTCACATGCGCGGTTTCTTTTTGTGTGCGAATGAGATCGCGGCCCACCACATCTTTCTGGTGATAAGCCCACGTTGTTTCCATCGTAACAGCGCGCACTTGTGCCACATCACGTTTCTTTTTGTCTTCGAGCAATGCCAACAGGCGATCTTTTTTCAGCTTCACAATTTCGTAAACGCGTGACCGGCGTTTGTATTCTTCATGCGCTTCTTCAATTTCCTTTTTGCGTTTTTCATATTCTTTATTCTGATCATCGTCATTCGAGAACAGGAAATTTTTCAGGTCTTCTGATTTTGCGCCAACACCTTTTCCCCTTGAGAAGGACTGTATGATCTGCGCGAAATTCTTCAGCTTCTTTTCATCGTGGCTGAGATCGAGCGAAAGGATCTGGTTGTTGTAAAGCACGCGGTGAAATTCCGCAGTACGGTTATTGAAGTGGCGGAGATTATAACCACGTTTATCAAAAACCTCTTTCAGTTTGTCAATGGGAAGGATCTGGTTGTTGATGAGAAAATCTTTGTACAATAAAAATTTATCCATCGGGTCCAGATTGTTCTCTGCCTCCGGCCCGAAGTCAAATCCCTTCTGGATGATGAACGGATAAATGGATCGCGCGTTCGTCTGCACGTGCGTACCCACGACAAAGAATTTTCCTTTTTCCACTTCCACATTCACAAAAGCATAGCCGAAATTTCCCTGCTCACCGCCTTGCTTGAGCACAATGCCTTCCACGGTTCGTTTTTCCGTGGTCATGACATCGGTACTGGATTCCCAGAATTCTTTTTTCGCAACGAAGATCAGTTGCAACAGATCGGCGATCACCGATTTTCCCGAACCGGAACCGCCGGTGAAATCCGTGCGAAGCGGATGCAGAAGATAATCGCAGTTGTTGTGATAGATAACTCCTACAGTGGAGAGTGAATAGATTCTTGGATATTGTTTCATAATGTTTTTTTGTTCTTCTTGAAATTTTTGTCAGACTGAGCCTGTCGAAGGCAGACAAAAATTTATTCGTTGTCCTCACCTTCTTCCACAGGATACAATCCTCCTGTTTTTTCGGTGATGGTGTTTGTTTCGTCAATGAGGCGATCGATGTTGTGGATCTCGTAAGAATACATGGTGAAGAGCCGATCGATCGAAGGCATGATCTCGAAAATATCTTTATTGCGCGGATCGAAATGGATCCATCCCATTCGTTCAAAATTCTGCAGCGCATTGCGCACCCATTCGTCAATGGTGTTTTCATCAATGTCAGTCGCTTCTTTTTCCCGGCGTTTTGCAAAAAGATTGTAGATGAAATTCTTGTACTCTTCGTTGCTCTTGATGAGTTGGATGAGATCGGGAATGTAAATGTCGTTGATGAAATATTTGTCGATGCGATGGATCTTCAGCAACAGAATTCCGAGCAAAGTATATTCCGGCGAAAGTTTTTTCGAACGCGATTTCACAATGCCACGGCTTTCATCATCGATCTCGAGATAAAAATATCTTGTGTAATCCGATCCTTTCGCAGCGAGATTCACCTTGAAAAGATTCCGGTAATAGAGGCGGATGTCTTCTTCGAATTTCTCGAGAAAATTATAAAGCTCCACCTGGTGCGGATAATTCTGCACGTGTTGCCCGCTCTTGAGAGCGAAATCAAGTTCAGCGAAAAGATTATCCGCTTCTTCCGTTTCTAGGAAACTGTATTTTTTAGCTGCATCTTCCATAGCGCGATGTTGGGTTGTTTTGAGTCGAATTGAAATTCTTCATTCACGGTCACTTCCACATTTTCCATTTTAGAAAATTCTTTGAGTACAAGATTCGCTTCCTTGACGGCTGCCTCAAAATCATTTTCCTTCTGCAGAATGCGGTAATAGTAATCTCCGAAATTCACTTTTTTATTTTTTGCCAGGTCTTCAGAAATAATGTTGAACCATTCTTCGATCTTCTTGTCGCGCTCTATCTGTCGGCGGCGATCCTCTGCCTGGCGGTGAAGATCATCCACATCGAATTCGTGATTCAGCAATTGAATGGCCGGTGGCTCGAGCAGTTGCATGTATTCTACATCCATCAGCCGCGAACGATCCATGTACATTTCTTTTTCCGCAATATTCTTCGGAAGAAAAATATCCACCTCGTGTACTTTGCGGTCTTTTAATTTTTTGGTGCGATAAAATTTGCTTGTCGAATTTTTGAAAAGATAAACCAGGAACGTTTCAATCTTCCGGTCGAATTCGCGTTTCTCAAAATCATTATAAAGTTTATTGATCTTCGGCTTGATGCGGTCGATGGTGTGACTCACATTGATGAGCCGGTATTCAATGTCCTTGAAATAATTTCTCACCTCGCGTTTCATCGTGCGGAATTCAAATTCATCGCTCAGCCCCGAATCATCGAGCATCTGCTTGATGTCGTCCTTCGAGGAGAATGCGCTTGAAAGTTTATCCGCCTGTTCTTTGATTCGATCGAGCAAAGCTTCACATGCAATAAGCATATCGCGGAAATTCTCCACTTCATTTTTCACGAGATCATTCAGCTGCTCAACGGTGTCTTCGATCTGGGCCTGCAACGCGCGCAATTGTGCGCTGATGTCGTTCTTGTGCTTGAAAAATTGGGTGTGATACCAATGGCGAAAATCCTCGATGTTCTCGAGTTTCATTCCCAGCAGCATCACCAGGTCGTTGAAAGTTTTCTGGATCTGCGAAGGATTGATCGCAGTGTGCACTTCGCGCTCGAGCAGATCGCAGAAATTTTCTGCGTACGAACTCAATTGGTAATTTTTTTCTTCAATGTTTTTGTCGAGAAAGTGGCGGAGCAAACGGTGCAGCGTCTCATCATACTTCTGTGTTTCTTCTCCGCGTGCCGATCCTTGTCCGAGTTCATCGAGCACCTGCTTGATCGTTTCGGTGATGATGCGTTCGGGAAAAGTGCGCTCGATAGTACCCGCGCGGACTTTCTGGTAAAGTGCGAGAACGATGAGTCCGTCTTCCTGTCGCGGGACGAGAAGATTGTAACGATCGCGGAGAATTTTCGGGAAGTGCAGCGCGCGTGAGGTGCGCAGCGCAGGTGGAAGAAGAGAGAGTTGTTCCATAAGCACACAAATTTATTCTTCTTGCAGAGAGAAAAACGCCGTGTTGATAGAATGTGGATAGATTGGTTTCATTGGAGAAATTTCTATTTTTCATTCTGAAAACTTGTTTGATTTGTTGATAAGATTTATGAATTCCTGGTTGTAAAAATGGACAGTTTTGTTAGCTAAATGATAAATTTCCACCATGAACAGAATTTTTTCTCTTTCACTTTTTTTACTCTTCCCTCTTGCCATTCACGCAGAAAAAACTCCGGCGGAAAAAGCGATGTACAGTGAAAAGCGCGGCAAACCCATCGAAACCGCATTGAAAAATCCGCTCCGCGCAACATTTGTTGAGTATGAAAATTACAGCGACTCTGTTTTTCCCGATGATAAAATTATGTTGCTGAGAAATGTAGAGCATCTTTCGGTACAGGGAAGATTTTGCCGGGAAAAGAAAACCGATTCGCTCCAGGCGCCACTGAAGATTCGCATTGACACTTTACGCCTGAAAGAATTGAAAAATTTAAAATACCTCGAGCTCTCTTATTTCAATTTCGATGATTTTCCAATGGGAATATGTTGCCTCGACAAACTGAAAGGCCTCGCCATCGGCGTTTCATTTGCAGATACAATTCCGGAAGAAATTTCAAGAATGAAAAGTCTTGAAGTGCTGATGGTTCGCGTAAATAATTTGAAAACATTGCCGGCATCCATTGCAGAAATGGATAGTCTCACCGTTCTCGATCTTGCCAATAATCTTTTCACGGATATTCCACCGCAAATTCTGAAAATGAAAAACATTCATTCCGTGATTTTTTCTAATAATGAAGCTCCAGTGCCTGTTCTTATTTCCAGTTCGTGGCCTTACGAATGCCCGGTGAATCATCTGCATTTTGATCTTTGTACACCAACCGTCACCGCACTTCTCAATAAAGAAAATATTAAAGAGCTCTCGCTTTCCGCCCCGGGAAGTGATATGGAATCGAGAATGAATTTTGAAAAATCATTTAACGTGAGTCCGGCACAATTGAAAAAACTGCAGTGGACATCTTGACTTGATTTTGTCGTTCATCCTTGAATCTGTCATTTGTAATCAGTAATTCATTGGCAAATTCCCCCATTAGCACATGGGCAAATTACCTACCTTTCGCTGCTCAACAAATCCATGTCTTCACAACGCACATACTTTTCACTCTTCACGCAGGAGGAACAGGAACGTTTGCAGAAACTCGAAAGGCAACGCGTTGTTCTCCGGCGTAAACCCGCGCTGTGGATTTCCGCTTCATTGCTTTACGTGGGTGTTATGACGTGGATGGCTTTCATGATTGAACTTGAAAATTACAATGATCGTGCATGGCCCTACATTGTGATGCTCGTTTCCACGCTCGGTTTTTTTGGTTTCGTTGCGTGGATCACATTTAAATTTCCTGATCGCGAAACGATCTCAAGAAAATACAAGCGGCTTATGTTGCGGAGAATTGTTCCGCACGTTTTGCCGGGATGGGTGAATGCTTCGTCGCACCGGTTGATGAATGAAGATATACGCAAGAGCGGATTATTCCGTGATAAAGCAAACCGCATTGAGCGGGAAGATTATCTCTTCGGCCCTTCGGGAAAAGTGGTTTCGGAAGTTTACCAGATCGCATTGCAAACCGAGTCGCAGGACAATCGCGATGCGCGCTCGGGCGTAGTACTGCAGCGTGAATCGCCAACGAATCATTTCTACGGATATTTTTTCCGCATTCACTGTCCTGTAATTTTTCCCTGTGATGTATGGGTTTTTCCGAAGAAGAAAAAAGTTTCAGGCGAAGTGGATGAATGGGCTGAACTCACCGAGAAAAAATATTCCCGCAATTCCACCCTGAAAAAAGTAATAGCCGGGAATGATTCTTTCGATGAAAATTTTTCGGTTTACACCACCGACACCAAAGGTGCGGCGCTCATCGTCACGCACGCACGCATGGTGAACCTGCTGGAATTGAATAAACTTTTTGCTACAGCAGTTGCGGTTTCTTACACAGAGAATAAAGTGTACGTGATGATCGGTTACAAGAATGATCCGCTCGACGTGGTGGTGAAAGAAGAGATCGCGGAAAAATTATTGCAGCGGCATGCCGATGAACTTGCGCGGTTGAAAGATGTGGCTTCGCTCGCCTATTCACTCTGAGATTTTTTCATGGAATCTGCAATCGGAAAATCAGATATTCACAATTAGCTTGTTGTAAAGTTTGCCCTGGGCTCCGCCCTCCGCTCTCCTATCTTATTATTTTTACTTCATGGCATTGAATTACGTCTGGGTTGGATTTTTTCTTGTTGCATTCATCGTCGCGCTTTGTAAACTGATCTTCCTCGGCGACACGGTTGTTTTTTCCAGCATGATGTCGGGCACATTCGATTCTGCAAAAACAGGATTCGAAGTCGCACTCGGCCTCACAGGCGCGCTCACTATGTGGATGGGCCTGCTGCGCGTGGGTGAGAAAGCGGGGGCAATACGTTTTCTTGCCAAACTCATCGGGCCGTTTTTCTGCAGATTATTTCCTGAAATTCCCGAAGGACATCCTGCGCATGGACACATCATTCTGAATTTTTCTGCGAATATGCTCGGCATCGGAAATGCAGCAACGCCACTCGGATTACAAGCGATGCAATCGATGCAGGAAATAAATCCCGAAAAAGAAACAGCGAGTAATTCCATGATCATGTTTCTTGCGCTGAACACGGCCGGATTCTGTTTGATCCCTGTGAGCATTCTCGCGCTGAGAGCCTCTTTTCAATCGGCCGATACCACTTGCGTTTTTGTTCCCATCATGATCGCTTCTTATTGTGCATCACTCTGCGGACTCATTTTTGTTGCGATCCGGCAGAAAATAAAATTGTTCGATAAAGTTTTACTCTCGTGGCTGCTCGGGATAACCGCATTTGTTTTTTTTATGATCTGGGCCTTCTCGCACATGACGCCGGAGCGAAGAACAACCATCTCGAATGTAGAAAGCAGTTTCATTCTTTTTTCGGTGATCATACTTTTTATTTTCGGTGGCGTAATAAAAAAACTGAACGTGTTCTCCGTTTTCATTGACGGTGCGAAAGAAGGATTCAACACGTCGATAAAAATTATTCCTTATCTGGTTGCAATGCTCATCGCCATTGGTGTTTTCCGTGCAAGTGGTGCGATGGATTATCTCGTTGCAGGATTCGATTGGTTCTTTCACAAACTCGGGGTGAATACAGATTTCACTCCCACCATTCCGGTTGCTATAATGAAACCATTGAGCGGTGGCGGAACACAGGGGCTGGTAGCTGAACTGCTCAAGAATAAAACGACGTACGGTCCCGATTCTTTTGTGGGAAAACTTTCTTCGGTGATGTACGCTTCGGGCGACACCACATTTTATATTGTTGCATTGTATTTCGGTTCTGTTGGAATAAAGAAAACACGTTACGCTGTGGGAGCAGGATTGATAGCAGACCTCGCAGGGATCATTGCAGCGATACTCATCAGTTATGCCTTCTGGCATTGAGTACGAAATACGAAAATCCTACTAAAAGTTACGTAATACGAATGCGTACTAAAACTGTGGTGATCATTGCAGCTTGTTCACTTTCGTAGCCATTAGCATTGGTTTGGTCAGGCAAAAAGAACAAGAGAAAAGCCCATTGAAAAACAGATCCGATATTCCATCCATCGCATAGCTTACCAGCCAAATACATACCTTTGGGCAGAATTTCTCCAATGAAAATCTCCGCTTCCATTTATTCTACATCACGCGACCTGAAAGAAGTTGTAGAAGATCTCGACGCACACCGCATCGATCTTTTTCATGTGGATTGTAACGATGAGCCGAAAGTTTTCGAAGATATTTCGAAGATCCGTCAATGGAGCAAAACGCCCGTTGATCTTCATATCATTTCAAAAACTCCGGAAAAATATTTTCCGTTGCTGGAAAAAACTCCCTGTGATTTTGTCACCTTCCAATATGAAGATCTTCCCGGCAAATTGGTTGTTCCATCCGGAATTAAAGGGAAATTGGGCCTCGCCATCACTTCTGTTTCTGAAATTGATGTCTTCACCGAATATGCCGATCGCTTTGACTTCATTCTCATGATGGCAACCATTCCCGGAAAAAGCGGCGGAGAATTCAACAAAGAAATTTTCAGGAAAATCCGGATGTTCAGAAAAAAATTCCCGGAAAAAAGAATTCATGTTGACGGCGGAGTGAACGGGGAAGTTTCTTTCATCCTGCGCAACATGGGCGTGTACGCGAGCGTGAGCGGCTCTTATCTTTTCAAAGCGGAAACTGTGGGAAGCGCATTGCTGAATTTAAAAGCACATGAGAACGAATCGCATTTCATGGTGAAAGATTTCATGATGACCCGTGGAGAAATTCCGGTGCTGAAACCGAATGAACGTTCCCTTGAAAATATTCTCCGCAGTATAGAAGATTTCGCTCTTGGTTTCACGATCCTCGCCGACGAAAAAAATAAGTTCGAAGGAATAATCAGCAACGCCGACATGAGAAAAGGAATGCTGAAAAAAATAAACGCGCTTAATTCCATTACGGAAAATGATGTGGTCAATCGTACTCCTGTTACCGTGAATGAAAATGCTACGGTGAAAGAATTGTTGCGACTCATCAAATCAAAAAATTTCGCCATCACCTATTTGCCTGTTGTTGACCATGAAAATAAAGTGACCGGCGCACTCACCTTCTTCAACCTTGTGAAGGGAGAAGCTTGAATAATTCTTATCCGCTATTTTAATTGTTGGAAAGATTTTTCAAAACTTGAATGAGTAATCTTTTCTCATTGTAATTTAGCCCTTATGGAAGTTAAAGCTAATTTGATCTTAGGGGATTGTGCAAAAGAATTGAAAAAACTACGGACTAATTCTGTTAATCTCATTTTTACCTCGCCGCCGTACGCTGACAGCAGAAAAAACACTTATGGCGGAATCAGTCCGGATGAATATGTTGACTGGTTTCTTCCAATTTCGCATGAACTATTGCGTGTGTTAAAGCCCGATGGAACTTTTGTTTTAAACATTAAAGAAAAAGTATCTAACGGTGAAAGGCACACTTATGTAATGGAGTTGATTCTTCAAATGCGGAAACAGGGCTGGTTTTGGACCGAAGAATTTATTTGGCACAAAAAAAATTCTTACCCGGGAAAATGGCCTAATCGTTTTAGAGACTCTTGGGAAAGGCTGATCCAGTTTAATAAGACCAAGAAGTTTAATATGTACCAAGAAGAAGTCATGGTGCCAATGGGAGATTGGGCAAAAACTCGATTAAAAAACTTAAGTCAGACAGACAAAACAAGAGACAATTCGAAAGTTGGAAGCGGTTTCGGAAAAAATATTTCTAATTGGGTTAATCGAGACAAAGCGTATCCATCCAACGTTTTGCATTTGGCAACTGAATGCAATAACAAAAATCATAGTGCAGCATTTCCGGAGGAGCTTCCTGCCTGGTTTATAAAACTTTTTACAAAAGAATATGATCTGGTTTTAGATCCATTCATGGGTTCAGGAACCACAATTGAAATTGCTCAGCGATTGAAAAGAAATTCCATTGGAATTGAAATTTTGTCTGATTACTTTGAAATTGTGAAAAGATCAATTAGCCCGACCGAATTATATTTGATGGAACCGAAAGCAAAATACAAGACGAAAATTAAGTCCAAAAAAGCAAAAAAACTCACAAATGCCTAATCGAAAGAAATTAGAAAAATTTAATCTTTCAGATGTTGTTAAATATGTTGAAGACAATATTGGTGATTTTCATAAAATAAGAATTGACAGTTTGGACAAACTGAAACTCAAAACGGTTCTTAAAAAGAAAAATCCATATTTATTTAAAGCAAAATATATTCTTACTTCGGAGGCGATTGTAAAGAATTTAACTGACGCGCATATTTCATCACACGAGGAAACTATATTTGGGGCATGGCTTGAGGGTCTCGCTATTTATATTAATGAAAAAGTATATGGTGGGAAAAAATCGGGAATTGCGGGAATTGATCTTGAGTTTGATTTAGATGGAATAAGGTATATTGTTAATATTAAATCTGGTCCAAGTTGGGGAAACGGAAGTCAGATAAACAAAATGATTTCTGAATTTAATGCCGCGAGAAAAACGTTACGGACAAGTAATTCCAAATTAAATGTTATAGCAATAAATGGCTGTTGCTACGGCAAAGAAAAAAATTCGGATAGAAAAGGAATTTATTTCAAATATTGTGGACAAAAGTTTTGGGAATTCATTTCTGGCGACAGTAAACTTTACCTGGACATTATCGAACCTCTCGGGCATAAGGCAAAAGAGAAAAACGATGAATACCAAAAATCATATTCTAAAATGATAAACAAATTTACGTTAGAGTTTTCGAAAGAATTCTGTAAGGCAGATGGAAGCATTGATTGGGAAAAGATCGTAATCTTAAATTCGGCTATTTGACCCGAACTCAAAATTTTTACGGAAAAAATGATCATAGAACTCAAACATAACATAACCGAATCCCGCGCCAATGAGATCGCGAAAGAACTCAAAGCGTTCTGTATTCACTGCGAAGAGAAATTCACGCTCATCACTCCATCGGCAACAAAAGAACTTGATGCAAAATTCCAAAGTGAAACTGATCGCGTTACCGTTCTCAACGACGATATGCAATTGTCATCGCGCGCGTGGAAAAAAGAAACACGTACAGTTAAATTCGGAAATACAACCATCGGTGGTCATACGAATCACACGGCGCTCATCGCAGGCCCCTGCTCGGTAGAATCGGAAGAACAGATCGAACAGAGCGCGCAACTTTTAAAAGAACTCGGCATTTCCACTCTGCGTGCCGGCGCATACAAACCGCGCACTTCGCCTTACACTTTCCAGGGAATGGGAATTGACGGATTGAAACTGCTTGCGAAAATGAGAGAGAAATATGGTTTCAATATTATCACCGAAGTGCGAGACGCGACACAAGTGGAAGACATCATCGCATACGCTGACATCATCCAGATCGGCGCGAAGTCGATGTACGATCACGGAATTCTGAAACGCTGCGGCAAAACACAGAAACCTGTTTTACTGAAACGCGGATTCGGAACAACGCTGCAGGAATTTTTACAATGCGCGGAATTTATTCTTGCCGGCGGAAATCCAAATGTGATCCTGTGTGAACGCGGAATAAGAACATTCGAAACAAAAACAAGATTCACACTCGATCTCTGTGGCGCCGCGTGGATGAAACAATATTCCAATCTCCCGATCATTCTCGATCCTTCGCACGCGATCGGTTATGCGTATGGTGTGCCCGATCTCGCGCGCGCGTGCTGCGCAATGGGCGTGGACGGATTGTTGATTGAAGTTCATCCTAATCCGAAAGTGGCGAAGAGTGATGCGAGTCAGCAATTGAATCACGATGAGTTCCGTGTGCTCGCCAATTCATTGAAAGCAGTTGCTAATTCAATCGGAAGAAAGATTATCTAAATTTACACTTGGCGTCTTCGCGCCTTAGCGGTGAACCTGAACCGCAAAGGCACAAGGGCGCAAAGCATATCTCAACAAATGTCTTTGTACGCCGCAAATATTTCTTTTCTTCTCCGGAAAAATAATCTCGAAGCAGGAAAAATTTCTTCCGAACTCGGAATGAAAGATCTCGCACGTCCGCTGCCGGATGACATTCCGCACATCGCCGAAAAATTTTCCATCACCACGGATCTCCTTCTGAAAACAGATCTTGAATTGCGCGAAGAGCAGCGCAGTAAGGAAATTAAACTCGTGATCATGGATGTGGATGGTGTGCTTACCGATTGCGGAATTTATTACACGGAGAATGGCGACGAGATAAAAAAATTCAATGCGAAGGATGGATTGATGATCCGCAGGTTGAAAAAACGCGGAATTGAAACAGGAATTATTTCACACGGATATACGAGTAAAATAATTGCCAAACGTGCAGAGATCCTGAATATTTCTCACGTTGAAGTTTCACAGGTTCCTAAAATGGAAACGCTGAATAAATGGTGCGCCGCGCTGAACATCAAACCGGAAAATATCTGTTTCATTGGCGATGACGTGAATGACGAAGAAGTGATGCGCACGGTAGGATTTTCTGCCTGCCCGGCGGATGCTGTTGACGCGATAAAAAATATCGTGAATGTCGTACTGACGAAGAATGGTGGCAATGGGGCTGTGAGGGAATTGATTGATCTTTATCTGTAGTACGAAATACGAAAAGGATACTAAAAGTTACGAAATACCAAAGGGCACGAAAGTTTTGAAGGAAACATTCACTTCATTGGCATTTCGCTCAGCGAGATAAATTTGATTATCCACTATTCTTATGAGTTAAGTGGCGGGGAAGACGAAACAGCGAGTGAAGATTTACCATTGACCGATTTCAAAAAACTCATTAGAAAAAAATACCTTTGGCTTATTCCACAAACACCAAAAAAATAAATTCTCCAATGAAAAATCTCCTCCTCTCCTCTTCCATTCTTTTCTCTTCTATTTTCTTCGCACAAACTTCAGATCCTCTTCTCACTAATTCCCCCAATGGAATGAAGTGGAGAAGCATCGGGCCTTTCCGCGCGGGGCGTACGCTCGCGGTAGCGGGCCTGCGCGGCGACCGCAACACGTATTACGCAGGCGCGGTAGGCGGTGGCGTGTGGAAAACAATTGACGGCGGACAAAGCTGGAATTGCATCAGCGATACAACATTTCATTCGTCGTCTGTCGGTGCAATTGCAGTTGCTCAGTCGAATCAGAATATTCTTTATGTGGGAATGGGCGAAGTGGAAATGCGCAGTAATATTTCTTTCGGCGATGGTGTTTACAAAAGTTCAGACGCGGGAAAATCGTGGAAACATACCGGCCTTGAAAAAAGTTATGCGATCGGGACCATCGTTGTTCATCCGCAGAATGAAAATTTGGTTTACGCGGCTTGCCAGGGAAAAATTTTCGGTGTGAATAAAGAACGCGGCGTTTACAGAAGTAAAGACGGCGGAAAAACGTGGGAGAATATTTTATTCGTGAATGATTCCACCGGTTGTGTAGATATTAAAATGGATCCTACGAATCCGCTGATCCTTTACGCAAGCATGTGGCAATCGAGAAGAACGCCTTATTCACTCGAGAGCGGTGGAAAAGGAGACGGACTTTACAAGAGCATGGATGGCGGCGATACCTGGAAAAAAATTTCTGAGAATGCGGGATTGCCAACCGGCCTCGACGGAAAAATCATTGTGAGCATTTCTCCCACGAATGGAAATTTACTTTTTGCATTGGTAGAAAATAAAACGAACGGCGGCGTTTACAAAAGTATGGATGGTGGAAATCACTGGATGCAGATGTCGACGGACAATAATCTCAAACAACGTCCCTGGTATTTTTCTCAGATCTTCTGCGATCCGAAAAATGCAAATGTGGTTTATGTACTCAATGTGCAATCGTGGAAATCCATTGACGGAGGAAAAACTTTTCCACAACTCATCAATAATCACCACGGCGATAATCACGATCTGTGGATTGATCCTGATGATGCGATGCGCATGATCATCGGCGACGATGGTGGCCCGGAAATTTCAATTGACGGGGCGCGCAACTGGACAGAAGCCGATCTTCCTACCGGGCAATTCTATCACGTGAATCTCGACAACGATTATCCTTATCACGTTTACGGCGATCAGCAGGATAATTCTTCCATTCGCATTGCTGCAAAAACAGATGGTTATTCCATTGGAAGAGAAGACTGGCACAATGTTGCAGGAGGAGAATCGGGATACATTGTTCCTGATCCTTCAGATTCGCACATCACTTACGGAGGAGAGTACGATGGAAACTTAAGTAGCTACAATGACGAAACACATCAGTACCGCGATATTTCTGTTTATCCTGTTGCTGCTATCGGAAGCGGATCGGCGCAAAAAAAATATCGTTTCCAGTGGACGTATCCCATTGCATTTTCTCCGCACGATCCGCACGAACTTTTTGTTTGCTCGCAATATGTTCACCGAAGTTTTGACGGAGGAAATTCCTGGGAAATTATTTCTCCCGATCTCACGCGTCACGATTCAACGACCATGAAACCCAGTGGCGGCCCGATCACGAAAGACAATACCGGTGCAGAAATTTATGCCGACATTTTTGCATTCGCAGAAAGTGACGCGCAGAAAGGTGTACTGTGGACGGGAAGTGACGATGGATATATTTATGTTTCGAAAGACGATGGAAAAAACTGGACGAACGTTACGCCGGCTTCTCTCCTTCCGAAATTTTCACTCATCACCATAATTGAACCTTCGCATTTTGATGCGGGAACTGTTTACGTATCGGCTACTGCTTACAAAAGTGATGACACAAAACCATACCTGCTGAAATCAACTGACTACGGAAAAACATGGAAGCTCATCACGAATGGAATCCGCGCGAATGATTACACACGAGTGGTGCGCGAAGATCCGATGCGCAAAGGATTGTTGTATGCCGGAACGGAAACCGGTGTTTATGTTTCATTCAACGATGGAGAAAAATGGGAATCGCTGCAATTGAATTTACCGAATACTCCTGTGCACGATATCCGGATCCAGTCGCGCGAACATGATCTTGTTATTGCCACACACGGAAGAGGGTTCTGGATCCTGGATGATCTCACTCCATTTTACGATGCACAATTTCTATTGACAAAAACAGCAGTTTATCTTTTCAAGCCCGATGATGCGATGCGTACCGAAGGCGGAAGTTATTATTATGATGGAATGCAGGAAGGACAAAATGCCCCTTCGGGAGTTTCGATAACTTATTTTCTGAAGAACAAACCGAAAAAAGAAATGAAAATGATCTTCTTCACTGCGAATGGCGATACAGTAAAATCTTTCAGCAATTTAAAAAACGAGGATGGTGAGCCGATAAAAATTTCAAAAGATTTTTATGAAGACAAAAAAATTCCGCGTCACCAGGGATTGCCTGCCGATTCGGGAATGAATCATTTCACCTGGGACATGCGTTATCCCGATGCTACAAAACTCGACAAGCCGGGCCCGATGTGGGCGGGATCAACGATCGGCCCTGTTGCTTCTCCGGGAAATTTTTCGGTGAAATTTTTCATTGGCGATTCACTCGTTGCGCAACAGAATTTCGTGATCAAAGAAGATCCGCGTTTCAAAGTGACACAAAAAGATCTCGATGAACAACTTGCTTTACTGTTGAAGATCAATAAAAAATTATCGGAAACACACCAGGCGATCAATGACCTGCGTTCCATTCGCGCGCAGATTAATTCTTACAGCGGAAGTATCGAAGACACGGCGTTCGCTTCGCAGATGAGAAAAATTTCAAAACCTATTCTTGATTCGCTGCAGAAAATTGAAGATGCGCTCGTGCAATCGAAAGCAGTGGCCGGACAGGATCTGCTGAATTACCCGATCCGCCTCAACGATCAATTGGCAGGGATAGGAAGTGCGGTTTCTTCCGTGGATGCGGCGCCAACGAAACAATCGTATGTTGCCTTTGATGATATCAGTGCGCTGATCGATGTTCAATTGAATGCGCTGAAGAAAATTGAGAAAGAAAAAATTCCGCAGTTCAATGAAATGGCGAAGAAGAAAACGGCTGATGCGGTGAAAGTAAAATAAGAACAGATAGGGGGATTACGAAAAAGCCCCGCGCAGGATCGCTTCTCCCGAATAAATTCGGGATCGCGATGACCGACACAGAATCTGTACTATCCGTAATCCTCCCGCCGGAATACTTCAGTTGAGAACCGTTTCCAAAATATGATGCGATTTTACTTCATTCATGGAATGTAAATGCAATTCATAATACCGCAGTAAATGTTTCACCATCATTCCGCGGATCTCGCCGCTCAGTAAAAGTGTTTGCATATTTTCGAATGAGAGCGACATAATATTTTCCAGCAAGCGCGATTCATTCACTTCGAGAAAAAGCGGATGCGGCGGAATATGCGGACGAAAAATCCCATCGCGCAGATCGAACACACTTTTTTCACCGGCAGAATTCGGTTGCGGATAAAATCCCAGGAATTTTGAAAGCTGGACGAGAAAACACAAATGAAAATTTGCAACGCCTTCGTGTTTCAGGTCGAGGATCTGCAGCGAGTGCACGAGAAAAGAAAATAATTGGGGATTTGCTTCTTCTTCTTTTACTGATTTGTAAAGCACTTCTGCAATGAAAAGAGCAATGCTGGTTTTTACAACATCGTCCTGCAGGTGCTGATAAGGAGAAAAGCAGGAAATCTCACGCGCGTGATGCAGTTCTTTTCTTTCGCGCTGATCGGAAACAACTTCAACGAGCGTGAGTGGTTGAAGAAAACTGTTTTTTATTTTGGCTTTTTTACTTCTCGAAACAGAAATGATGAACGACTGCACTCCGGAATTCTCCGTATAAATTTTTGCAATGACGCGGCTGTCGGAATAAGGGACGGTATGGAAAATAATTCCTTTGGTGGTCGTAAGCACAGCGGGAAGATTACGAATTTTTACGGAATACAGATTACAAATAAAACCAGATGCGCGATTTTATCGTCAAGCAGTGTTGCGCAATTGATAGTTTTTATTTGGTTCTTCAACTTTTGAATACCCGGAAAGATTAACAACTCGCTTATAGATTAATTGTTCGGGAGCGAATCTGAATAAAAGTCCGAGTTCAAGATTTTTTGCAGCCAGGTATTTCTTCAGTTGATTAAAATCTGCAGGAATCATGGAACTCCCTCTTTTTATCTCAATCAGAATTTTTTCCTCAACGAGAAAATCAGCGCGCGACTGTCCGACTTTTATTCCATCGTAATAGACATCACACATTACTTCTTCGTTTACATTCAATCCTGCTTTTCGTAGTTCAATTCCCAAAGCTTTCTGATAAACTTTTTCAAGATGCCCGGGCCCGAGAGAATTGTAAACCGACATTGCACATCCAATGATTTTGTAACTTAAATCTGCATGAATAAAATTACTTTTGTAAGTGGCTTTCATATAATATTATTTTGTGCAAATGTATATGAATTGTTTTCGCCTGAATAAATAATCTGAAAATATCTTAGATCCTTCCGATCTGTAATCTGTATTCCCGCAGATCTGTAATCTTCCCGCTTAGTTAATAAGCAGAATTTTAGTCACCGCTTTCTGTGATCCATCTGCATTCGAAATGTAAACGAGATAAACTCCGCTTGCAGCACGGTCTCCTTTAAAATTATTTCCATCCCAGATTGCCTGTCCGCCGAGCGCTGTTGTTTTATAAATAAGTTGTCCGCTTACATCGGTAATTTTTATATCAGCATTTTTCACGAGTCCTGTAATTGCAATTGTTCCGTGGTAATCCGGCGACACCGGGTTCGGGAATGCATACACATCGCTGTTTGTTTCTCCGCCTTCCGTTGCTTCGCCGCGATAAGAAACAATTCCTTTGGAAGTGCCAATGAAAAGTTCGCCGGTTTTTTTATCAATGGCCATCGAGGTGATGTCGTCGGAAAGAAGCGGGCTGTTGTCTGCTGTGAAATGTTCGAGTTCTTTTTGCCCGTCAGACGACATGAGAAAAACTCCGCCGCCTTCTGTGCCAATCCATTTTCTGTTTGCGCCATCAACCACGATGCTTGTCACCACTTGTGTTTCAAGCAAGATCTGCACATTTCCATCCTGTGTGATCAGGATCTGTTGTGCATCGCACGCGCCGGGAGTAAAAATATTTTCTGCGCAATAATAAACAGCAACACCCTGATCGGTTCCCACCCATATTTCACCATCATCATCTTCTGCCATTGAATAAAGTTCAGATCCGGGAAGTCCGCCTGATCCTGCAGTGAAACCCAATCTTATTTTTCTGTCGTCGCTGGTATTGGTGAGCGTTCCGTTATCATCAAAAACAAGCATGCCTTCGCCGCGCGGAAGAATGATCCATTTTTGTCCTTTTGAAGTGATCATCATCTGGCTTCCGGTTTCGCCGTCGGGAATGTAGCCGGAGAAATCAAATGCCTGCCAGGTTCCATCTGGTTTGTAAACGTTGAGCATGGTGAGTGCATACGAATTCACCACCCACAAATTATTATTGTCATCATATTGCAACCCTCCTATTCCCACCCACTGGTACTGCGATTTTGAACGAAGTGTAGAATTGGAATTATCCCACACATGCGCAACGGAGGATCCATTCATCTCCACCAATCCTCTTCCCCATGATCCGAGCCAGTAATGATTCGGATCGTTCGGATCAATTGCGCAAGCGAGCAGATCGGAAATTGTATCGAAAGCGGAAACCTGTTTTTTGGTGTAGTCTGTCCACAAACTATTATTGTAAAGAGAGACTCCTTCATTGTTGTAAACATTATTCCATGCATCATCGTGCCCGCCGGTCACGGTAAGTAATTCTCCATTTTCTTCTGTCATTGCATACGCGCTAATGCTTACCGGCCCATTCGGATAATATGATTGTCCGAGTGTGGGAGTGATCATTTTCACCAAACCATATTCTTCATCCGCTTCCCACGTATCGCCATTTTGCTCGACAAAAATATTTCTCGGGAACAGTGGCCCGAAATTATCAATGGAATAAAAAAGTTCGCTGAAGCTGGTGAGTGAGGCGTCAAAAGCAAACGTGAAATAATTCGAAGCCGCATAAACTTTATTATCAGCGCTCACATACAGATCGCGGACATTTATTGAATCGTAAAGAGTATCCCAATTGTTCGCAGCAATATCGTAAGTGAAAATTATTCCGCGGTCGAGTGTATAAACAGGATAAGTGGGTTCGTAATTTGCGATAAGATGATTATTAAAGAAAACCAGGTTAGGAAAATGTCCGGCTGAAGTTGCATTGGGAATATTGGTGAAAGTTTGCCAGGTTGCAAAATTGGAAAGGAAAGGAGAGTTGATGGGTGCATAATAAATTCCCTGTTCTGTTGCTGCATAAAGAGTAATGCCATCGGTGGTGATGTCATACACTTCCACGTAAGTTCCATTAGGGCCGATGTAGTATGTATCTTTTACTTCGTTGCGTTGTGTATCGATCACCACAATTCCGAAACCGGTGGAAAGATAGGCGAGCGTTCCCACGAAAAAAATATTGTGTATCGCTTTATCGCCGATGATCTGTGCACGTTTTATGTCGTTCAGATTCGTGATGGTTGTTCCGTGAACGAGATCAATGTTCCCATTCTTATATCCAACCACGAGAAGATCATTCGCAGCGTTATAATTTATGGCGCCGACATTCAGATCACTCAGTCCGTCAATTTTTGTAATGCGTTCTACCGAATAATCTGATTTGTTGAGTTTGAAAAGTCCATTGTCCGTAGCGGTCCAGATAGATGAAGAAGATCCCGTAACATACCTGCAGGAAATGTACGGCAAGTGCATTTTCCAGCCGCCGATGGGAACATCCTGCGAGTAAAGAATGCAACTGAAAAGAAGAAAAAAGAAACAGAGGTTTTTCTTCTGTAAGAAGAAACTGGTGATGATGTGCATCAGAACGAAATTAAGAATTTGCCGCGTGATAATAACTGCAAAAAGTGGCGTTTATTGTGTGGATGCAGAAATTCTTTCAGGGGTTGTATCTTTACTGCGGATTTTTCAGTTTTAAAAACCCGGCTCCGTAGTTCTCCCGATAGCTATCGGGATGGATAGAATGATAAAAACTTTAGATTGACAAGCAAGTAAAAAAAATTTGGCTCCGTAGTTCTCCCGATGGCTATCGGGATGGATAGAATGATAAAAACTTTAGATTGACAAGCAAGTAAAAAAAATTTGGCTCCGTAGTTCAACTGGATAGAATGACAGGTTCCGGTCCTGTTGGTTGGGGGTTCGAATCCCTCCGGAGTCACCAGAAAAAATGCCCTTCATTGGTAAAATGAGGGGCATTTTTTATTCACGAATTCAACATGGTAATTAAGAAATTATTTTTTCAGTTTGTTCAGACTTTGCCGAGGGCCGACTCAAGATCTTTTCTGAGTACTTCCGGATCTTCCAGGCCGATGTAAAGTCGGACAAGATTCCATGGCAATGAAGATTTATTTTTAAAACTTTCAGCATTTCCAAGTGCGCACATCGGGAAGCAAAGTGATTCGTGTCCGCCCCAGGAAGTAGCGAGCAGAAAATATTTCAATTCATCGCAGAATCTTTCTACGCCGGCAACTTCCTTTGTTTTTAAAAGAACAGACATTAATCCTCCGCCCTGCTTCATTTGTTTTTTTGCCAATGAAAAATCAGGATTGCTTTTGAGAAAAGGATAATATATTTTTTCAATTTTCGGGTGTTTCTCCATCCATTCCGCGATCAATTGTGCCGACGATGACGAGCGATTCACGCGGAGCTCGAGCGTGCGTAATCCGCGGATCATCATCCACGCATCGTGTGCGCTTATTATTCCGCCGAGCGTCATATATTCTTCCGCCATCATTTTCGCAATGCGTTTTTTATCAGACACAACAACGCCGGCAACAACATCACTATGGCCGTTGAGATATTTTGTGGCTGAATGAACTACAATATCAATTCCCATTTTCATTGGTTGCTGATTGAGCGGGGAATTGTAAGTGTTGTCGAGAATGGTGGTAATATTTTTTTCTTTTGCAATGTTGCTTACTGCTTCAATATCCTGCAACTGAAAGGTCAGTGAATTCGGACTTTCGAGATAAATAAGTTTTGTAGCCGGAATAATTTCTTTACGGAAATTTCCGGGATCATGTCCTTCCACGAAGGAAACAGTGATCCCGAAGTTGTTTAAATATTTTGATAATAGATTTCCGGTCCACGAATAGGGTTTTGCTACGCACACTACATGATCGCCTGATTTTACGACCGACATTACAGCGGCAGCTATTGCAGCACTTCCGCTTGCAAAAACAAGGGCATCTTCGGCGCCTTCCAATGCGGATAGTTTTTTTCTCAGGATGCCGACAGTAGGATTGTATCCTCGTGTGTAAAATGGAGTAGAAAGTTCTGTTTTCAGTTTTTCTCTCATCTCCGAAGTATTCCGAAATGAAAAATTAGAGCTCAGCATCAATGGAGGAGTTACCGCGTTGTAATAATTTTCGCGGTCTTCGCCCAAATGATTCAGAATATAGGATAGCTCCATTTAAGATCGGGGAAAGATTAGAACAAAAATCATCGATTATTATTGCCGAAAAAAAATAGCGGTGAAAATTTATTACGTCTTTATAAACACAAAAAATACAGCCAGTACCAGGAAAAAAAATCCGAGGAGGTGATTCCATTGAAGTCCTCCTTGCTTAAGCACAACCACGGCAAAGAATGAGAAAACCAAAAGAGAAACCACCTCCTGGATCACTTTTAACTGCAGCATCGAAAAAGGTCCACCAAAATCTTTAAAACCTATACGATTCGCCGGAACCTGAAAACAATATTCAAAAAACGCAATTCCCCAACTGATCAGAATAAATCCGATTAATCCCGATTTCATAAACCAATTCCAATCTTTGAATTTCAAATGGCCGTACCAGGCCAAAGTCATAAATGAATTTGAAATAACAAGGAGAATAATGGAATAGAATCCTTTCATAATTATTGATTGCGGATGATATAAATTAAACTTGAATAGCGTTCCTTGCCGGCTTTTCGGTTTGATTTCCACCCGTTGATAAACGCCCTTAATAAATTCATCTTACCTGTTTTATTTTTTTCGCTAAGCAGTGAAACATAATAGCTGTCAAATTTCATAGGAAGAATCTGCTCTATTTTCATTTCATTCTTTTCCATTAATTTTCTCATATCATTCGCATTGAAATGCCAAAGGTGGCGGGGAACATCATAAGCCGCCCAGAATTCCTTGTAGTAATCGGCGTCAAACGAATTTCTGTTGGGAACCGCGATAATAAGCACACCATTATCTTTCAGGATTCCTTTTATTTCCTGAATTCTCTCGTTCAATCCCGGCACATGTTCAAGAACGTGCCACATTGTAACAACGTCGAAAGAGTTTTTTGGCAAGCTTTTTAATTCTTCTTCTTGTTTGACATCAAGATGAAAATTTTCTACGCATTGTTTCCTTGCGAGAGAACTTGGTTCAACACCCACAACATTCCATCCATCTACCTTGCATTTATTCAAAAATTCACCTGTCCCACAGCCGATGTCAAGAAGTTTACTTTTAGCTCGAATTTTATTTATCAAATCCAGCTTTCTGTTCAGAGTTATCCTCCTCACTCGCTGGTAGACTGCGCTAATAAATCCCTTCTTCTTATTGGAATGAGAAATGTATTCTTCGGATTCATAATATTTTCCAAGATCCTTATTGTCGGGCCTGGGATCAGTAAATGTGAATCCACATGACAAACATCTCCTGATATCGAATTCTTCTTTTGATACAGTGAAGTCCATACAGACAAATACTCTGTCGGACTTTTTTTCATGACAAATTGGACAGCTTGATATTTTATTCATAAAGATTTTTAAAAGTACATAAACATACTGTATAACAGTATATTTATGATAATTTATTTATTATTTTTATCCACAATTTATTATGGTAATAATTATTGTTCCACGTGGAACAATAATTATTAAGTTTTTAGTATATTATTAATTTTTAGAATATATATAACTAATTTTTAATCAATTATTTATAGAAATATTATGTAAATTATCAATGCCATTTATTCCGAAGCGGACATGGCTCTGTTTCACGTGAAACTCAAATAAACTTATCGGAATGGTATTTCGTTTTCGGCTAAATGCAAGAATAATCATTGAGGAATTAGCTCTTCAAAATTCACACATTGCATTGATAAGAAATCAATAGTTGCAAATGGTTCTCAACGGCCTAAGTAAACCAGAAGTATGGAAATGTCCGCAGGGCTAATTCCGCTGATTCTCGCGGCCTGTCCGATGGTAGTGGGTTTTAATTTTGATAATTTTTCTCTCGCTTCATATGATAGTGAGGTCATCGGTTCGTAATCGAACGAAGAATCAATTATCAGGCTGTCTAATCTCGATAATTTTAATGCAAGTTCATTTTCTCTCTTGATGTATCCTTCATATTTCATTAATATCTCAGCGTACGTAATATGTTCGGGTAAATACGTGGTAAATTTTTCCTTAAGATCAGGAATGCTCCCGATCATCGAATTGATATCGATTCCCGGCCTAGAAAGCACATTGAATAATTTCTGATTAGATTTAATTGGTACTGAGTTTTTTCCTTCCAGGAATGCGTTAATTTCATTGGGCAAAACGCTTTGGCTTTTAAAATGTTCGATAATACTATTGGCCTCAGAAATCTTCCCATTTAGTGCATTCATCCTTTTTCGAGAAACTAATCCTATATGATAACCCTTTGGTGTCAGCCTTACATCAGCATTATCTTGTCTAAGTAAAATTCTATACTCAGCTCTTGAAGTGAACATTCTGTACGGTTCGTCTGTACCTTTTGTAACAAGGTCATCAATCAAAACTCCGATATAAGCTTCAGATCTTTTGAGAATGAATTCTTCGGAGGTGTGAACCAACAGGTGGGCATTTATTCCGGCCATTAATCCCTGACATGCCGCCTCCTCATATCCAGTAGTTCCATTAATTTGCCCAGCGAAAAAGAGTCTTTTAACCAATTTAGTCTGCAAAGTTTGGTAGAGCTGAACAGGTGGAAAATAATCATACTCTATTGCATAACCAGGACGGAAGAGTTTAGCGTGTTGAAAGCCCTTTATTCTTTTTAAAGCTTTTATTTGTACTTCTTCTGGAAGCGAAGTGGAAAATCCATTCACATAAATTTCAATAGTCCTCCAGCCTTCTGGCTCCACGAAAATTTGATGTCTGTCCTTATCCGCAAATCTGGTAATCTTATCTTCAATGGATGGACAATAGCGAGGACCTATTCCTTGAATTCTCCCGGAATACATTGGCGACTTTTCAAAACCTGTTTGCAGGATATCGTGCACTTCTTGATTTGTATAAGTAATGTGACAAGACCGCTGCTCATCTAACGGTTTTGTTTCATCGGAGAAAGAAAACTTAGCCGGTGCCACATCGCCCTTTTGTTCCTCCATAACCGTATAATCGAGCGATCGTCCGTCTACCCTCGGTGGGGTTCCTGTTTTCATTCTCCCGCTTTTGAACCCTAATTGATTCATCTGCTCGGTTATTCCTAATGAAGATTTTTCTCCGCTACGGCCCCCGCCAAATTGTTTTTCTCCAATATGAATAATTCCATTTAAAAATGTTCCATTAGTAAGAATTACAGCCCTGGATTTTATTTCAATTCCCATTCCGGTAACAACGCCTTCCACTGCACCATTTTTTATTATAAGCGCAGAAACTATGTCCTGCCAGAAATCTAGATTGGGGGTGGCCTCCAGCATCAAACGCCATTCTTCCGCGAAACGCATTCTGTCGCTCTGAACGCGCGGACTCCACATGGCCGCGCCTTTCGATTTATTAAGCATTCTGAATTGAATGGCGGTCTTGTCGGAAACAATTCCGGAATATCCTCCTAATGCATCGATCTCCCGAATTATTTGTCCTTTCCCAATTCCTCCCATTGCAGGATTGCAGCTCATTTGTGCAATGGTCTGCATATTCATCGTTATCAGAAGAACGCTGGATCCAAGATTGGCAGCAGCAGCAGCAGCTTCACAGCCCGCATGGCCAGCGCCAACAACAATAACATCATATTCCTTAAGCATTGCGCACAAAGTTACGCTTAAGAAAAATACCAGTCTATTCTAAGAAATGTTTGTAGTGGAAAATTTCGGAATTACTGTTTTTTTGAGGAAGAACCTGCCGAATAATAAAGAAAATTGTGAATGTCGATCTCATCACGGTAATCCACTTTTAGAGATGTTTCCGTTTGCTCGAGGATCTTCAGTTTTTTTACGGTCCCGGTAGAAGAGGTGAGTGTAAGCCAAACATTAGATTTGTCCAGCGTCCACGTTCCGCTTTCTGAAGTTCCGTTATACACAAATTGATATTGCCCATTATCCATTATGCTGAGTTTATCTCCTTTTTGCTCTGCAGTTGGGTCGTGTTGATCGCCGAAATTCTCGGTCTTGGATAACGTCCATGTTTTACAAAGTTGTTTTGCCTTTTCAGAAAGAGCACCTGTGCTTGATGCGGTTGTGGTCGTTGTGGTAGTGCTAGTGGTCTTTGTTTGCGCAAATGCAAACGAAACAGCTAAGCAGGAAAATAGTGTAATTACTTTTTTCATGTTGAGACAATTTAGAACTTGCGTAAAACTAACGCTTTTTCTTCGGCGTTTCTCATTGACAAAACCTGGGTCAATGACTTGTCGCGAAGTCCGCACAAATGCAGCAATCCATGTGCCATAACGCGGTGAAGTTCCTCGTGGAATTCAATTTTATATTTCGAAGCATTTTCCTTCACACGATCAACGCTGATATATATTTCTCCGCTTACCAAATTTTTCATTCCAGATCCAGTGGAATAATCAAACGTGATCACGTCTGTAAAATAATTGTGCCCCAGAAAATTTTTATTCATCAGCAACAATTCTGAATCTGAAACAAAAATATAATCAAGCTGACTAATCTTCCTTTTGTGACATGCAGCAACCGTGATTAACCACGCGCCAATAAGATTCTTTTTTCGCAGTAAGAATTTCTGATGGCGGGAATAAAAATTAAACCGGGGGAAAACAATATTCTTTTTCGCCACATCATTTATTCGTTTTTTAGAAATGGAGGGTTTTGCGGTCAAAGTAAAAAGAAGCCGCTATTAGTTTCCGGAAATATTGAAATTCAACAGCACTGTTCTTCCTTCATTGGAGAATTCCACTTTATCGGCAAGATGTTTCATGAGGAACACGCCGCGGCCATTTGGTTTTTCAAGATTTTCCGGATTGGTAGGATCGGGCAGGCTCGTGAAATTAAATCCTTCTCCCTGGTCAGAAACCTGGAAAGAAAGACGCCGCTCATCGGCAGAAAAACTCAAGTCAACCTTTTTTCCGGGGTCGAGTTTATTTCCGTGTTGAATGGCATTGTTCACTGCTTCGGTAACTGCGACGAGAATATTTCCGTAGTGGTCTTCGGGCACATGGTGGGAAACACAAATCTCGTTTACGAGTTTCTCTACAAGTCCAATGTTGTCGGCAACAGACGGGAACGATATTTTTTGCTCCCTGATCATTTCTTCTGCATGGGTCATTTTTGCTCTACGCCATTAAAGTAGACGTTCACTTTGTTCTTATAGAAAGGAGAAAGCGCCGGGGGAACGGTCCTCAAAAGCTCTGCTTCTTTCTGTTTCTGCCTGTTATACTCAGAAAATCCATTAGGGTTACTCTCCTGCTCATTTTTTGCTTCATTTGATTGCCTTTCATTATCCATTTCACGCTCTTTTTCGGCTTTTTCATACTCCAGCATCTTGTCGAGAATCTGTTGCTGGCGTTTAATGGTTTCTGCGGTGATCTGCTTATTCACGAGATCCGATTCGGATTCTTCCATGTCCTTTTGAGTTTGTCCGCCCGGTTTGGGTCCGCCTTCTTCTTTAGGATTATCTTTTGCTGCTTCTTCCAGCATGCGGCGAATGTATTCCTGCTGCGCCGCAAGTTTAGCCAGTTCTTCTGCACTTGCGTTTCCCTGTCCCTGCAGTTTGATCATCTGGTCATTCACCTGCTGTTGCATTTGTCTCAAACTCGACATGCCCGGTTTATTTTTCTTTCCATTGCCCGGCTTGTTGCATTTTCCTCCGCTACACTGCGATTTATTCTGCTGATTCTGCTGCGCCATCATACTCTCGAGCGATTGATTCAGCATCAATGCAAGATCATTGATGGATTTCATAGTGAGTTGTTCGCGTGCCTGCGCTTCGCCCACATTTCGATCGCTGAGTGCATTCTGCGAACGTTCCATATTCATATTGATATCCGTTATGGAGCGATTTACCATTGGAGAAATGAGTGGATTGCGTTTGCTGAGCGCAAGAAGTGAATCCTCGATCATTTTCGAATCGTCTTTCAGTTTTTTCTGCTGACGTGCAAGATCGGGATACTGCGGATCATTCACATTGGTATTCTTCACCTGGTTCATGAGCGCTTCCTGGTCGAACGAAAGCTGCAACAAATTGGAAAGTAATTGGCGAATGGCCTGCATGTCTTCCGACTGCTCTTCTGCATTCATCTCTTTTTGTGCCTCTGCAAGTTGCTGTGAAAGTTCTTCCATTTTCTGCGCCGCACTTTTCTGACTTGGCGATGCTTTTTTCGGAGAACCTTCATTCAGATTCTGCGTGCCTTCCCGTTGCTGCTGCTGAATCTGCATTTCCTGGAGATCAGTATTGGGAATGTTGTGAGGAACTTCCAGTTCATTATTCATCTGTTCGATCTGATCCATTTTCTGGCGGAAATCACTGAATTGTTTATTGAGCGAGTCCTGTGCTTTTTTCAAATCCTCCTTGTCTTGTTTATTCAGATTATTCTGATCCGATTTTTTTGCAAGCGAGTCCTGTTGTTGCTGCATCTGATTCAACTCTTTTATTGCATCGTCTAATTTCTGCTGCACCATCATGTCTTTAAAAAGATTCAATGTTCGATCAAGATCTTTCTGCGCATCCTTGTTTTCCTGTTTCATCTTATCGAGCGCCTGTTGCGTTTTGTCTTTATCGGAATTCTGCAACAACTGCTGCAATTGATCCACCATCTTTTTCATGTCTTCAGTGGAAAGCTGATCGAAGAGATCCTGGATCTGCTGTTGTTCTGCTGCGGCATTGGGATCATTCGGCTGAAATTCCTGCTGCTGATTTGTGTTCTCTGCATTTTTCTGCTTGAGTGCATCTATTTTCTGCTGCAGATCCTGCTGGCGGTTTTTCAGATCTTCGATTTGCTTTTTGTCTTCCCATGAAAGATTTTTCTTCTCCATGAGTTTCTTATACATGTTGTCTATGTCTTTTTGCAACGCCTGTGCATCCTGCAAACTCTGCTCAAGCTGATCGGAGGTCTGCTGATTATTTTTATCGTTCTGCTCTTCGAGATCTTTTTTGGTGGGGGCGTGAAAGATCATTCGCTGCGTGCGCGTTGATTTTGCTCCGTGCACTCCATCGTTATCCCATATTTCAAAATAATATTCTATCTCATCGCCGGCACTGATGCCGAGTTTTCCGAGATCCCAGAAATAATAGAACTGGTCGCGCTGCTGGGAAATGTTCACCGGCAGATTCACCGTTTGTGTTTTCTCATCGAGAATTTTCCCCGTTGAATCTTTTTTGTTGAGCGCGTGATACTGGAAAACAAGACGCGAGAATCCGTAATCATCTTTCACTTCCCCGTTGAAATAAAGTTTGAGTGACGAGGCGGAATCTTTTTTCTCATCGACGCTGATCATCGGGAAAAGATCGGGGATGACATTGATGCTGTAACGGATGGAATCTTTGCTGCTCATGAATTCATTGGCAGGGTGCAGAGAATAATTGCGGCTCTCGAGTAAACGCTTCGAGAAAGAAAAAATATTTTCTGTCGTTGAATGCAACGCATACGAAGTATCGCCAATGTTGAACGTGAACTTTTTGGTAGCGCGTGTATTGAAATTCCAGGTGATCGTGGTTCCACACGGAACAACAAGATCGCCGGTGTTGCGGATCACTTCATCTTTTTTGCCAATGTATTTCGGATAATGAAGCGACACATCAAAATTGAGGACAATTGGATTCGGCAAAACATCAACCGTGTATTCCTTAGAAGTAAATCCATCGGCCGAGAGGCGGAATGTTTTTGCTTTCTGAATATTCCTGAAAATATAATTGAAATTGATCGTGCTTTCTCTTTCGAGTTTATATTCATTTCCATCGACAAGCAAATAAACTGTTTCCGGAATTTCCTGCCCCGTAAGTTTCACATTCACTTTGAAATCTTCATTCTCCACAGCTTTCATCTGCTGATTTCCATTCACGATGAAACGAAACGGAGCCATGGTCTCATACGCCTCGCCCGGGTGCACGAGCCGGCGCGTACTTTCAACCAGCATTCCTGCATTGGTAAAAAGAATAACGAGAATGATGAAGAAAGGAATGAGAATGAATTTTGCGTGTTTCCTGTTTTCTTTAAGATCAATAGCCGCTGCGAAAGGAACCGGTTTCAGCTCTTTTATTTTCTGATCGATGCTCGCATGTATGAGCGCGGGACTCGCTCCGTCTGTCGAAACGTTCCGCCGGAGTTGAAGCACATTGAGCAACTTGTCCTGCACATTCGAAAAATGTTTTCCGATAATAGATGCTGCTTCGTCGTGCGAAATAATTTTTCCGATGCGGTTTAATTTGAATGATGGAATGGCAACAAACCGGGTGAGTACATAGGCCGCTGCAGAAAGAAATCCCCAGAAAATGGTAAGGCGTACCGGCGACTCAAAATGGGCGAAATATTCCAGCACTGCAAGAATGAGAAACCCGCTCAACAGAATTCCGCCCGCATAAAGCAACCCGCGTATCAACTGATTTTTGTAATACTTGCGGATGAACTCGTCGAGTTTCGCGATTAATACTTCGTAGCTGCTTCCCTTTATTTCCATGTTACTCCTCCAACAAATTTAGTGTATTAATAACGCAATCCCTGTATGAAAGTTACTGATTCGAAGGGGTTGCTTGTTAAAAAAGATGAAGCCTGCACACCTATTCCATACTCGCGGGGGATCGAATTGCGAATGCGAACAGCTTCGGGACGAAAAGGCGAAGTGCGGATTTGCGAAGTGCGGAATGAATATTTCTACTTTAGTGTTATCCTTAATTCACTTTGGCTTTGAAGCGCCTGTTTTTTGTCACAGTTATTTTGCTTGGTTTGCTTCGGCAAATTTCTTACGGACAAAACCGTGATAATTCTGTTTTGATTGGTCGCAATGATTCTTTGAAAATGACAGCCGTCAAAGTGGCGTTCAACTATTATTTACTCATCAAACATAAAAGCAAAGTCGACAGTTTATTTATTGACAAGGACGAAAATGAATATAATTCTGACACGTGCATTATTTCAGCAAAACAACTGGATGGCATAGGGCATCCTGAAATTATTATTGACTGCAGGAGAACATTTGTGATGTACAATAGAATGGGCAATTACAGTTTTTCTTTTATGCAAATATGGAATCCTGATTCGAAACAGAAAATTTTCGACGTGAAGTATTTTGAATCTTCCTGGAGTTACGATAAATCTGCTGCTATGTCGGCGGAAAAAATACTAAATGATACGACACTTGATGACTCGCTACAAAAAGTAATGATCAATGATCTGCCAAATCCCGAATCAAGTTGTTATTATAAATGCGAAATTTCATTTACAAAGAACGGTTCGATCGTAATTAAAAATGCTGACTTGCAGAATGATTCTAATTTGTGTGATACAGACAAAAAAGAAGGAACTTATTCGTTGGTTAATGGAGTGTACATTCTCAAAGAAGAAAATACAGGGAAATAATTTGTTCCTCTAAATCTTCTCCATCCTTCCGAAAACTCCCAATGGAAGAACCGATCCGCTTTTAGCTTTCAAAAATAATTCTCCGGTTTCTACTTTTCTTCCTGAAAATAAATTCTCGAGGATCATTGCGGAAAATCCGAGCGAGTAGGCGTTGAGAATTAAAAAATGTTCTTTCTCATCGAGCAATTCTACCACACCCTTCACCATCTCATTTATATTTTCTTCCAACTTCCATTTTTCTCCATTGGGGCCATGGCCATAAGCCGGCGGATCTAAAATTATTCCGTGATATTTATTTCCCCTGCGAATTTCTCTCTTCACGAATTTCAACGCGTCTTCCACCAGCCAGCGGATATTATCGAGATTCGAAAGTGCCATGTTATCATTCGCCCACGTCACCACTTGCTTTATAGAATCAACATGCGTTACGTCTGCGCCTGCTGCGCGCGCCGCGAGTGATGCGCCCCCGGTGTACGCGAAAAGATTTAAAAATTTGGGCGCCCCAAGCTCACCTCCTCGGTCCCCCGGTGGGGGAGGGTCTGCGCACATTTTTTTTATAGCCGAATAAATAAAATCCCAGTTCACCGCTTGCTCGGGAAAAACGCCAACGTGTTTGAAAGATGTCAGTGCGAGACGAAGTGTGATCTTTTTGTGATCAGGAAATTCATAGGAAATATTCCAGCGCTCCGGCATTTTCTTCAGCATCTTCCATTCTCCGGCGGAAGAACTCCGCGGAACAAATTTCGTGTGCGCTGTTCTTTCCCATTCTGAATTCGAAAGCGTTTTATCCCAAACAGCTTGCGGCTCGGGGCGAATGGTAATATATTTTCCAAACCGTTCGAGCTTTTCAAATTCGCCGCTGTCGAGGAGTTCGTAATCTTTCCAGTGAGTAGGAGAGAGGAGTTGCATTTGGTAAAGATTCAAAAATTCAATGATTCAAAGATTCAAAGATTGAAATTTATTTCCCGCTGAATAATCTTTGCATAGCGCAGCGGTTTGAATCTTTGAATCCAAGTACAGAGATGTATCTTTGCAATTATGGAAAATAAAAAAGTTCGCGTGCGTTTTGCTCCGAGTCCAACGGGCCCTCTTCACATGGGTGGTGTGCGCACGGCATTGTACAATTATCTTTTTGCAAAAAAAAATAACGGCGATTTCATTCTGAGAATTGAAGATACCGATACAGAAAGATTCGTTCCCGGCGCCGAAGAATATATTATTGAAGCATTGAAATGGTGCGGCATTGAGCCGAATGAAGGAATTGGTTTCGGTGATGGATCGTGCGCGCCTTACCGCCAGAGTGAGCGCAAGAGCGCGGGCGTGTATGCGCAGTACGCGAAGCAACTCATTGATGCGGGCCATGCTTATTATGCATTCGATACGAAGGAAGAACTGGATGAGCAGCGCGAACGTTATAAAAAAATGAGTCATGAATTTGCTTACAACGCGATCACGCGGCAGGAATTAAAAAATTCATTGACACTTTCGGAAGACGAAGTGAAAAAAAGAATTGACGCCGGTGAACATTATGTGGTGAGAATAAAAATTCCGCGCGCCGAAGAAATTCGTTTGCATGATCTTATCCGCGGCTGGGTGGTGGTGCATTCTTCACAACTCGATGATAAAGTTCTTTTCAAGAGCGATGGCATGCCTACTTATCATCTTGCAAATGTGGTGGACGATTACCTCATGAAAATTTCTCACGTCATTCGCGGAGAAGAATGGTTGCCATCGGCGCCGCTGCATGTTTTGCTTTATCGTTATCTCGGCTGGGAAAATGTAATGCCGCAATTCGCGCATTTGCCTTTGCTGTTGCGCCCCGATGGAAATGGAAAATTATCGAAGCGCGACGGCGATCGTTTGGGATTTCCTGTTTTTCCATTGAGCGGAGAACTGAAAAATGCTGAAGGTAAAATGGAATCGTTCACCGGTTATCGCGAAGCAGGATATTTTCCCGAAGCGTTCATCAATATGCTGGCGTTGCTCGGCTGGCATCCCAGTGGAAACCAGGAATTATTTTCGAAAGAAGAATTGATCAACGATTTTTCATTGGAACGAGTTAGTAAATCGGGAGCGAAGTTCGATGCGGAGAAAACGAAGTGGTTCAATCAATCGTATCTGCGCAAACACAGTGACGAAGAATTAGCTGAATTACTTTCCGCAGATTCAACATTGAAAATTCAAAATTCAAAATTTCTTGTCGAGGTTTGCCATCTGATGAAAGAGAAAATAAATTTCGTCCATGAGATCTACGATCAGGGGAAATTCTTTTTCGAAGATCCGGTGGCGTATGATGAGGGCGTGATCAAAAAACGCTGGAACGACGATTCTAAAAAATTCATTGCGGCGGTGAAAGAAACTTTTGCAAATATGTCGGCGTGGGGTGCTGTTGATTGTGAAACTGTATTCAAAAAAACCGCAGAAGCAACTTCCACAAATCCCGGAAGCGTGATGCAGCTTTTCCGCGTATGCGTGAGTGGAGCAGGAGGAGGGCCGGTGTTATTTGAGATGGTGGCGTTGCTTGGCAAAGAGACAGTGGTCAGAAGATTGAATACTGCACTAAACAAATTATAAATTCCGAGTTTTGTCCCGAGGCTTCGGGATTGAATTGCTTCTTTATTCACAATTCAAAATTCAAAATTTCATTGGGAACAATTCACGTAAACGGAATTCGCCTCTACGCCTACCACGGTTGTCTTCCTGAAGAAGCGAAAATCGGCGGAGAATATTTGGTGGATGTAAAAATTGAAACGGATCTTGCGCGCGCGGCAAAAACAGATGCGCTGGAAGATACGGTTGACTATTGCGGAGTTTATGAATGTGTAAAAACAGAAATGTCCGTTCGTTCTAAACTCATTGAACACGCTGCACAGCGAATAATTAATTCATTGCGGAAAAAATATCCGGCCGTAAAATTATTTTCCGTTACCGTGAAAAAAATAAATCCCCCGATGAATGCGGCGGTAGATGATGTTTCCGTTACGATCGAAGGTTGAAGTTGACTGCACATTTCGTAATTTTCATAAGTGAAAACCCGTATTTGCATTTTTTTTATTCATTTTCTACTTTTCTCCGCTTCTCTTTTTTCGCAGCAGGACGAGTATTGCATTGACGGAAGATTTTCAGAATCGCCTTATTTCAGTTTATCACAATTGCGTTATGATACCGGGATGATCTATGGTTACGCGAAAAATTTTTCTACCGGCAATACAGAAGCGCTGAAGATGGATATTTTTTATCCTTCCTTCACTGACGATTCGCTTACCGCACGCCCATTCATTCTCATGGTACACGGCGGCGGATTTTTACTCGGATCGCGGCAAACGCTTACTTATTATTGCGAAGAATTTGCGCGGCGCGGATTTGTTTGCGCTACTATCGATTATAGAATGGGGTGGAATTGCCCGAACACAACAGGCAACAGCATTACCGATTCCTGCGGAGCAGATTCTTCTTTACTGAGAGATGCAACTTATGAAGCCGCGCAGGACGTTCGTGCTGCGATGCGTTACGTGAGTGAAAATAAATTTTACTGGGGCGTTGATCCCGATCATTTTTTTGTCGGTGGCCCGAGCGCGGGATCCATCGCGGCAGTGTGCGCCTCTGCGTGGACGCAGGAAGACGCGAATGCGTTTGCTCCCGATGCAGAAAATATTCTCGGTGCGCTCGACACTTCCGGTAATCAATTCGCAGGAAAATATTCTGTACGCGGCGTCATTGACAATTGCGGCGCCATTCCCGGTGACACTTCATTGCTTTCGATGATGAAAATTCCGATGATAAGTTTTCATGATGAATTCGATTGCGTAGTGCCCATCTATTCCGGAAACATATTCGGTTGCTGGGGAAATGTTTTTTACACGATATACGGATCGTCGGCAATGCACAATTCAATAACGCGGAACGGCGGTTGTTCTGAATTGAACATCATCAACGGAAGTGGAAATCATTGCGGTTATCCCGATTCACTTATTGTTCAGCGATCGAGTTGTTTTTTCAAACGGATCATGTGCAATTCATGTTACAGCTATACCAATGCTGTTGTCGGAAGAATTGATTCCTGCGCCAATGCTCCTTACGTTTCCATTTTCGATCAGCAGCCCGTGTCGATGACTGCGGCAATTAATCACGATGATCTTAAAATAAGTTTCGGAGGTTTTACGCCTATGAACGGAAAACTTTTTTTCACCAATGAACTCGGGCAGGAAATGGGTTCGGTAATTATTCCTGCTCATTCACGTGAGGTTTTGCTTCGCACAGAAAATTTTCCTGCCGGAATTTATTTCGTTTCATTCGACACCTCCGGTGAAATTGTACCTTTAAAAGTCCTCATCACACATTAAACATGAAAAAATATTTTACACTGCTATTTATCGTCCTTGCTTTTTCCTGTGTTCCCCGGGCGAATAATGAAAAAAATGCAGTGCTCGGACATTTCGAAAAAACAACTTTTGCCGATTTTGAAAGAATAAATCAGTGTAATAAGTTACTCGACCAATCGTGGGTGGATGCGATGATGTGGGTGGAACAACAAGGAGGGACAATTTATAAAGACAAACTGCGGCAATTTGTAGATAATGAATCGAAGGAAGTGGCGGCAGATATTGAAGCAATAAAAAATGATTTTCCAATGACATCCGATAAAATGATTGCTGCAAAATCAGAATTGGATCAGCTTTTGGTTTCTTACAAACAAATCATGGATCAGCTGAAAGATTTCAAATCCTATGATGATCCGGCCGTTTTATTTCCTGTGCATGCTTCTGTTTTCGATGGTGATGGCGACTACGAAAAAATTTACCAGTCACTCAAAGAACAATTGCATTTTGCAGAGGTAGAAATCCGCGATACCGCCGACCAGGAATTGAGTCAGTTGCAGGCGAAATGAGTATCAGGATCGTTTCTCGATAAATGCGATAAGAAATTTTACAAAAAAAATCGGCAATCGTTTCTGACTGCCGACTGCCGCTTTTTTACTGGCGGCTTTTTTTAAGAGGTCCCGAGCAGATTCGAACTGCTGTAGCAGCTTTTGCAGAGCTGAGCCTAGCCTCTCGGCCACAGGACCTTTTAATTAAAAAGGGAATCAAAAGTAAGAAAAACGAAGCTAATACGAACTTCCGAAATTTCTGTTCCGCTAATTTGGCACAGTATTTTCTTTTACGTCACTGAACTCTTTTTTTGACTGCTGTCGGAATATTTCTACTTTAGTTTTTCAAACACCCTCATCGCCATGAAAAAATTTTTGATCTTTTCCATTCTCCTCTCTCCGTTCTCCGTTCTCACGGCGCAAACAACAACTACAACTTATGCCGACTCTGTTGCGGGATTCGCGCTCAATATTCCCGCAGGCTGGGATCAGCAATCATTCGACAAAGGAGAAACCGCCTTCCGGTCATCGAATGCCGATGGCACCGGCATCTTTGATGTGAACCTTAAAAAATTAGACGAAGGCGTAACAGCAAAACAACATCTCGAATACCTCGAAAGTTTTATGCCTGCTGCGGGTTTCAGCAAAAATTTCATGTCGGAAGAAAGCCGGAGCATTACCGGCGCCGATGCCGCTGCGGTGGGCGCCGATGATATTTACGGTGGCGCATATACCATTGATAAAAACGGTGTGACCATGGTGCAGATGATTTTCGTGTACCGCAAAGGACGTTATGCATACATAACAGTTCAAACCTGTCCGAAAGATCAGCTGAAAGATTTGCAACCCTCGTTCGCTGTGTTCTACGATTCCTTTCACATCATCTGATCAATATATTATTCCCCGTTTTCATTCTCCGCATGAGGAGCGTCGAAGCGATCCATGTAGTAGAGATAAAGAAGATAGTCGTCGCCGCAGAGATAGGAGACCCGTTGTTTAATTGCTGAAACAAGTTGCTGCCCGCCTTTTGCTTTCACTTCTTTCCCGCGTCGCGATAATTCTTCCAGCAATTTATTAAACACGGGCTGGTTCCTGTTTTCATTCGTACAGGCAGAAATAAGAAGCTTCCGGATCTTCTGCGCCGTGATCTCATCGTCCCCGTCGAGCAATTTTATATTCTCCTGATTATATTTATCTGCAATTTTCTGGAAAGGTTGCGGAAGCGGACTGGGATGCCGGTTCGCATAAACCGATTTCAATTCTCCGCGCACGATCGCGCGATAAAAATCATCCGTTTCTTTTCTTGATTTGCCGGATGAGTTTGCCGAAATGATGATGATCAGCAATACAACGGCGGCGATGATGAACCAGGTCATGTTGTGCTCCTTTCTTTTTGTTTGTGAATTATTTCGTGAATTATTTTTTTACATCGGTTCTGCGATCCAGTTGTGCTGCGAGTTGGTCATGCCGCACGAAGAACTCATGCTGTAAGTTCCGCTTACAAAACTCGCATCAGGAAAACTTCCTATGGAATTTCCTTCCGCTTGTCCCTGCACGGTGCATCCGCATCCGCCCAATGAAATAGTAAACGTCCATGAATCGCCATAATCGCTTTTTGCAATGGTGCCGCTTATTGGAATGCGAATGCTGCCTCCGCCTTCGCAACCTATCCACCATCCCGGACTATCATCTGTTTCATTAAAAGTTCCGCTGTAGGTGAATGGATATATGGTGACATAGGCAACTTGGCCTGCATCATCAGTGAGTTTCCATTTTTGCGCACCGGCTTGTGCGTTGAGCGCGCCGCATAATGCAAATGCGGCAAATAGCAGGAGGAGGAGGTTCTTTTTCATGGCGAGTCGGTTTTGAATTCTGTCTTCCTAATGACGCGCCGGTAAAAAAGATACAGAAATTTTTTCCGGCCCATGCCGGCTTGTCCATTTTGGTTTTACGGGTTGGAGAATGACTATTTTTAGTCAACCATAAAACTGCGCGTGAACAGAAATTTTTTTCTTTTTATCTTTTTTCTCATCGCCTCCGCGCATTTTCTTCCGGCGCAGAATAATCTTATTTCCAATCCGGGCTTCGAAGATTATCTTACTACGTTGCCCATGAATAATTTCTGCGACGATAAAAATATGCCCTCGGAATTTCTTCCCGGGTGGACACATCCTTCCACGGGTTGTCCTGATTACTGGAATGGCGATGCGATAGTGGGTGATGAATACAATCGATTTGTTGCAGGCGCGGCTCATTCGGGAAAAGGAAGAGTGGGGCTGATGCTCTACACCAAAATGGAAACCAATGGCCATTCTATTGATGATGATGACGTGGACGATTACATGGATTTTATGCAAACAAAATTGAAAGAGCCGATGGTAGCCGGAGAAAAATATTACCTGGAATTTTTTCTGAAGGTCGATGTGCTCTCTTCATTCAACGCCGGAAGTGTGGGCGCACTTTTTTCTTCCGATGCTTATGCGCCAATGGGAACAACTGATGACAGGAAACCGCAGATCGTGATGACAACCCTGTCGATGTTGTGTGATACGAACTGGAATAAAATAAGCGGCTATTACATTGCAAGTGGAGGAGAACAATATCTCACCCTCGGATGTTTTGGTTGCTGCCAATCGTGCAATGCACATCACAAACTTCACAGCCGTTCCCTTTCTTATTACATAAAACGCAATCTTTCGCTCGAGCTCGATTTCTGTTCCTACTATTACATGGACGATTTTCTGCTTACAAAAGATTCGGCTGCTTCACATAAAATAGAAAATGTTCCGGCCGATAATGTGATCATGCTTGTTGATGTTTCGCGTTCCATGTACGAAGGAAAATATATGGATGAACTGAAAACAGAATTGAAAAATTACATCGCGGAAAACGGGACGAATACAAAAATCACGCTCATCACTTTCGGATCAGGAATAAAAGTGTTACTGCGTTCTTCTTATGTCAATGACACTTCGCTCGTCGGAACTTTGCTTTCTTCATTTGAAGAGGGCGGCTCCACGAATATTGATAAGGCGCTTTCTGCAGGATACGCGCTCGCCGATAGTTTGCACGATCCGTCGGTGCGAACGCAGATCATTCTTTTCAGCGATGCGGAATTTCAATTGAAGAAAACAGAACAGAAATTAATTCGTCATGAGTCGAAGACCAATCACATTGAATTCGCCGTTTATCATTATGGGAAACACGAGAATAAAGAACTGGAAAATGCGCTGGAGAAATGCGACGGATACTATGCAAAGGCGGGCGAAGAAAATATTTCAAAAACAATTTCGCGTAAAGAGCCGTGGGCCGATTCCGGCTGCAGTTGTAAGGATAAATGAGGGCGTGTTTATTTTGTGATCACCATTTTTTCCGTTCCGGTTATATTCCCGTCTGAAAATATACGGCACAAATAAATTCCGTCGGGCAGAAAACATTCACTTACAAAAAGATTTTTTGTTCCCGCAACAATTTCATTCCGGCTCACACAATTTCCTGTTGCATCAAAAATTTCCAGGAAGGAATTTTTTCCGGCCGCAGGAAAAACAAAATTCATTTCCCCGTTATTCGGATTCGGATAAATACTGAATGAGGTATGGTGCTGCATTTCCACAATGGAATTCGCCGATGTACTGTCGTGAATATTGATGTCGTCGATGTAAAGATTATTTCCAAAAGCATTAATGGATTTGAAACGAACATCGAGCGCGGGCGAGCCGGCGTACGCGCTAAGGTCAATATGTTCTGCTCTCCACTGATCGGCGGTGGGAACAAAATTATTCAGCGTGTCGGGCGCCGTCATCAGTGAGCTGTCTGCTTTTCCATAAATGCGCTGCCAACTCGTTCCGCAATCAATAGAAACTTCGATCACGAGCGAATCATGAAAAGCAGAATCATAGGAGGTGTAAGCCACATTGAAATCGAGGTAAATATTTCCAATGGTTGCAGAAAGATCAACCTGCGGTGAGAATAAAAAATCTTCCTGTCCCATGGGATTTGCATAATAGTAAAAGTTCATCTCTGCCGAATGCGCGCTCGCACCAAACCCGCCTACATTCGCACGCATCCACGTGGTATCGTGATCCAAATTGAGAATGCTCCAGTTGGACGGCGGAAAAATTCCGCTTTCAAAATCTTCAGTCATTGGAATCGTTACCGGGGCGGAGAGTATCACAAAATCAAAATATGTTCCGTCGTTCCAGATGTTCTGATCCGTGAGACCGTTCGGAGAAGAAGTTTGCGCGCGTATCGTGTGTGCGCCCGGAGAAAAATTCTGCACGGGAATATTGTACAACAAATACCATCCGGGAAGAATGGTGTTGCTGATTAATTGAGAATTCCACGGGCCATTGTCAACCTGGTATTTAACCAGCAGTGAGGTGATCGTGTCGGTGCCGAGATTATTTATCGTGAGCACGGGGGAAATATTTCCATTGCATCCTACTTGCGAAATTCCATTGATGTATGTCACGCCGGCATCAAGTAGAGCAGGATTAGGTTGGTCTGCTCCTGCCTGCAAAACTTCTTTCGTAAAATTATCCTGTATAAATCCTATAAATGCAACCTGGTTGATGTCATAAATATAATTCGGAACAGGAACAGCGTAGCGTAAGGTGTCTGTTTGTCCAACTATCCATGAAGTTGCGATCGCGGTGCCGAGTTGGTTCGGATACATTTTCCGCATCACATCAAAAAAATCGGTGGTGCCGTTCGTTCCAGGCGCAGTTGCAAAGTGAATATGCTTTTCGACCATCACACATTGAAATACGGGAGTAGCCATCATCACATTTTGTGTGCAAGTGATGATCATCATTACAAAAGCAGAATCGTGCGCACTATTGAAGTAGTGTGATACATCAATGCTGAACGGGGAAACAATAGAGGCCGCGCTGTCAACACGATTCTGATTCCAATTGTAAGGCCAGTCCATTCCATTATTCGGGCTTCCGTTCATGCGCGCATACGGCACATGCGGAACGCTGTAATAAAGTACACGTGCATTATTTTCTGCCGCATCCTGCGTGTACATGGGTTCGTTTCCATTGGGCCATGAAACGTGATCTGTAATTTTCACCACTTTGGTCGGGTCCGGATCGATGAGATTGGCAAAATAATTATCTGACGGTGCCGATGGCGGACAATTATCGCTCGTCCAGTCTTCAGCAAGAACAAGGCGCGAAGATTGTGCGAAGGAAAATATGAGAATGAAATTTGAAAGAATGAATAAGAATATTTTTTTCATCGGGTAATATTTTTTTGAAATGTTGTAACAAAATTTTTTGCTGTTATCATTGATTTACAGAAACCATTCCGGGGCGTGTTACAAGTTCATCGGCGCTGACCTGTCCGTTCATGAATACATCAACGAGAATATTTCCATTCACGTCGAGCGATAATTTACAGATGTGGTCGTTTTTGATTGCGGAGTTCGTGTGATCGTAAACGGTGTATTTGTTACGGTCGATTTTTACAAGGCCGCCATACCGGGTGCCAATCCACAATGTACCATTCTTTTCCTGCACAATGGAAGTAATATAATTGTCCGGCAGATCGGAGTTCTCATCATTCACTGTGAGAAAAGCAAATCCATCGAATCGGATCGCTCCTTTGGGCGTGCCTATCCACACATTTCCATTGGCACAGCAGCAAACTGAAGTGATGAAATTACTTTCGAGCGGAATATTTTCCGTGTCGTAATGAATGGCTTTCTTCGTTTTTTTATTGATTTTCCAGAGGCCTTTATCGGTTCCGATCCATTGGTAATTCTGATCTTCGGAAGAAGAAGTGATCACGGCATTGGAATCGATCAGTTCGCGGTACTCGTCTGTCACGACTTGCGCGCTTAGCTGAAGTGTGAGCAGGAACAGCAGGCAGAGCAGCTGTGTTTTGCGGAGAATGTTTGTTGGGTTTTTCATGAAGCAAACATAGGCCGCATGAGAAAGCCATTCAACTACATGATGGGGTAGGTGGGGTTAATGCTCAATGAGAATTCGCTGCGAAAATTGCGTATTGCCCGCTTCCACAAGAATGAAATAGAGTCCGCACGGAAGATCGGCGCCATTCATCATCACGCTTTGGTCTCCCGGTACAAATGTTCCTTCGTTTTCTTCACGCACCATTTTTCCTTCCGCATCGTAAAATGAAATTATTACGGGCGACGGATTTTCTAAAACAAAACTTATTGAAAAATTATCATTCGCCGGATCAGGAAAAATATTCAGTGCGGAAATATTATTCTGCAAAGATGAAATTCCTAATGCCGATGCGCAGAGAATGGATTGTCCCGGGCCTGCTCCGGCTACAATCGGGTTGGAAATAATATTTCCTGCCGGGGTGCTCGTGGAAAATAAATTCGTGACAACCGTGGGCGGTTGCGTAACAAGAGTGGGAACGTTCATCATTTCATTGCACCCGGTGAGTCCGAGATTATTTGTTCTTATTACATAGGCCTGCGGTGAAGAAATAAAACTGTCCGTATTTCCTGCGAGAATGAAACCATGATCGCTTGTTTCGTCAATAGACCAGATCTGTTCCATTCCTGATCCACCATACACATTCGACCACAATACATTTCCATTCGCATCAGTCCTGATCAGGTACGCATCGTTATTTCCAAAACCGAAACTTTTTGTCATTGCGCCGATCACGAATCCTCCGTAAAAACATTCTTTTATTCCGAGGCCATGATCAAAATTGGCACCGCCATAAGTTTTTGACCAATCCATATTTCCTGCCGAATCGGTTTTCACTACGTAAACATCTCTGAGTCCCGATCCAAAACTTTCTGTGAATCCCGTCATGATCGCTCCTCCCTCTTTTGTTGCATCCATTGCATAGACCTCTTCCAACCCTGTTCCTCCATATGAACGCGACCAAAGCACATTTCCCGATGCGTCGGTTTTCGCGAGATAAAAATCTCCGCTGCTGAATCCGTTTGTTACTCCCGAAATAAAAATTTCTCCGTTTGGTAATGCTGCCAGGGAAATTCCGTCTTCATTGGTTGATGTTCCGACTGTTTTCGACCAGAGAATATTTCCAAGCGAATCTGCTTTTATAAGAAAAACATCTGTGTTGGTGGAAAGAGAAGCATATCCGGAAAAAATAAAGCAGCGATCAATTGTTTCTTTCACACACTCGAGATAATCGTACGGGCCGCATGAAAGAGTATTCGTCCATTGAATATTTCCCGTCTTGTCTGTTTTTATCATTACCGAGGCGCTGCCGGAAGAATAGAGTTGTCCGGCAATTACGTAGCCGCTGTCGTGACTTTGAATCACGTAAATTCCATAACAACCGGAATATGTTTTTGACCATTGCAGATTTCCGGTTGCGTTCAGTTTGCTGAGATATGTTCCGCCGTTATATTGCCCTCCCATCACGATATAGCCGCCATCGAATGTCTGGTGCGCCGTCTTCTGATCGAACGTACCATTTCCCAGCGTTTCCTGGAAAACTACCTGCGCACGCATGAAAGAAAAAGAAAAAAGAAAATTCACCAGGAAAAATATTTTTCTCTGCTGAAATTTTTTTTGCGTCGGTGATGAAGGTTTGTTTTTCAAATTATTTTTTTCAGACCAGTTTATCACGCAAAGCTTTTGCCACCGCCTCCGTCATGGAATGCACGTGTAGTTTTTCATAAATATTCTTGATGTGAAAACGAACCGTATCAATGCTGATGGAAAGCTCGGCAGCGATCATCTTGTAGCTCGATCCGTTCGTGAGCGACGAAAGAATTTCTTTTTCTCTCGCGCTGAGATCGACTTCAGATTTTGTCGCGGGGGCATGATGCGTGCGGAAAAGCTGCAACACTTTCACTGCGATGGATGGGGTCATGGGCGCGCCGCCGGCTGCCGCTTCTTTTATTGCTTCGAGAAACTGAAGCGGCGCTGTTTTTTTCAGAAGGTAGCCCACTGCGCCCGCACATACGGAATGAAAAACTTTATCGTCGTCGTCGAACACGGTTTGCATCACCACTTTTATTTCCGGAAAATTTTTGTGCACAATCTTCACTGCTTCTATTCCCGAAATGCCCGGCATGCCGATATCCATCAGGATCACATCGGGTTTTGTTTCTTTTATATCGTCCGCCAATTTTATTGCATTGGGAAATGCACCGGCAAATTCCAGTTCGCTGTCGGAGCGGATGAGTACAGAAAGACTATTGCGCAAAGCGCTGTTGTCTTCAAAAATGCAAACACGGATCTTTTTTTTGTTCATGGCTCAGGATTCGAATTGAAATGAAATAGTAGTGCCTTGCTGAATTCCGGAAATGATGTTGAAAATTCCATTCAACTCTTCGATGCGCTGTTTCATATTGAGCAATCCGTTTCCGCCAAGCGATGGCCCTGTTTCTGCAAAACCTTTTCCATCATCTTTTACTTCTACATTTATTTTTTTGTCGGTGCGCCTGATGGTGACGGAACAATTTTCTGCTTCGGAATATTTTGCCACATTATTCACCGCTTCCTTCAGCACGAGATAAACATTTCTTCGCTGCTGCATCGTGAGCCGCACATCACCCAGCGTTTCCGGGACTGATAATTCAAAGCTGATCTGTTTGGCTTCGAAAAGTTGTTTCGCAAATAACTGCAGGCGATTCACTACGCTGTCGAATTTGTCATTCACCGGGTTTATCGCCCATACGATATCGCTCATGTTTTCCATTGCAGAACGCGCCGTGTCGCCGATGTTGGAAATGATCTCCGAAATATCCGGTGCTTTTTCTGCCGACATTTTTTTTGCCACTTCGCTGTAAATGGAAATACTGCTGAGCGATGAGCCGATCTCGTCGTGCAGATCTTTTGAAATTTTATTCCTGATCTCCTGCAGGCGCATCACCTGGCGCAGGCGCATGTAATACGCGAGCGCAGTGACTGCAATTCCCGAAAGAACACACAGCATAAAGAACCACCACGTTTTCCAGAATGGCCCGTCCACGTGAACGAGAAGCGTTTGCTCTACGGTATTCCATTCCCCGAAACGATTGGTCGCCTTCACACGGAAAATAAAATCGCCGGGCGGAAGATTCGTGTACGTGATGTGTTCTTCTTTTCCGCAGAAATTCCAATCCTTGTCGAATCCATCAAGCTTGTATGCGAAATTTGTTTTTTCGGGATCGATGAAATTTATTGCGCCGAAAATAAAATTCACCGACTTGTCCTTATAAGAAAGAAAAATTTCCTTTTCATCTTTCCGCAGGTCATGGCTGATGCCGGAAATTTCATACGCATAAATTTTCGCCGGTGGAAAATGCGGATTCTGAATAATGCTGTCGGGCTCGAATGCTACAAGAAAATTGTCGCAGCCAAAAAATAATTTTCCACTCGACGTGATCGTTGCCGGATTGTCGACAAACTGGTTGGAAGGAAGCCCGTCGGAAACAGAGAACGCGCTTATCTTCCCGGTTGCAGGATCTAGACGATTCAATCCATTCGCAGTGGAAATCCATAAAATTCCTTTTTTATCTTTCTGAATGCAGATGATATAATTATTCGAAAGTCCATCGGCCTGATCATATTGACGGAAAATATTTTGCGCCGCATCATAACGGTAAAGTCCTCCCTGCGAAGAACCCGTCCATATATTTCCATTGTTGTCGCGTTCCATGCACTGCAAAAATCCGCTGATGTGTCCATTGCGGTTGGAAGAGATCGTGAAAGTCTGCGAATGGAAATCGGAAATATTCATTCGCGTGATAGAAGGCGATTCAATGTGCGAGTACCACAGATTATTATTCTCGTCAATAAATGCATCCGTAGGCGAGGCCGTTTCGAGATGATGTGTGCGGTCTGCTTTCGAAAATAAAATTGCATTCCTGCTCACCGGATCATATTTGAGAATTCCGGTTTGCCACAATCCGAACCAGTAACAATTCTGTTTATCTCGGCACATGAAGGTGACATATCCTGAAAGATATTCGCGCAATGTATCCGGAACATCAAACAGTGTTACTTTTTTATTCTTCATATCGAGCCAGCACAACCCTCCATCGGTGCTGACCAGAATTTTATTTTCATCCGAAAAAATATTCCATACCCGATTGAAATCTCCCGTTAAAGGAAATCGTGTACAGCGTCCGGTTGTGGGATCGAGCGAATAAAGTCCGTTCGACATTGTTCCCATCCATAACATTCCGGCCGCATCTTCTTCAATAGCGATGGGGGCCTGCGAAGGAAACGCAGTCGAATCGGCCGGATCATTCCGGTAAACACGGAACTGTGTCTGCACGGGATTTGCATAATCAACTCCGCGCTTGGTAGCAATAAAAACAGTTCCTTCTTCGTCCATCATGATCCCCTGTATTTCTGCATCCGACATTGAATTCGGATCGAAACGATGCGGCATGATGAAATATTTTTTTCCGGAATGAATGTCAATGGAAATAATTCCATCGGTAATGGTTCCTCCCCAGAAATGATCTTTGTCGATGCGACAGATAGACATGAAATTAATGCCGTGCATGCCTTCGGCGTGAACAGAATCAAGGACGTGCGTGAATATATTGTACCTGTACAATCCCGGAAATCTCCAATTGACAAACCAGATCAGGGAATCTCCTTCTGTTTGCATTCCGCCAATGAATCCGCGGTTGAGAAGAGGAATATTCTGCGGATTATTTTCACTGCAGAAAAAATGTTGTCCGTCGGTGGTTAAATAAACGCCGGTGAACGTGGAGATCCACAAGCCATGTTTCGTGCTCCACATACATTTCGGAACACAATGAACGCCCTTGTTCTCTGCATGAAGATCTTTTTTCGGAATGAGTGTGAATTTTATTTTGTCCGTTGTGGCGCAAACAATTCCATCTGCAAGCCCCATCCATATTCTGTGATCGAAAAAACAAACAGAGCGCACGCCTTTATAAAATAATATTTGCCCGTCGCCGGTTCCTTCGCTGGAATAGTTGCTGAATTTTTTTGTTTCGGGATCAAAAACACTGAGCCCCCCCTTGGTTGCGATCCATAGCATTCCGCGATCATCTTCACAAATATCATCCACTTCGTTCGTCCCGAGTGAAAGAGAATCGTTGTCGCGATGAACATACTGAACAACATTTTTTCCGTCGAAACGATTCAATCCGTTTGCCGTTCCTATCCAGAGAAAACCATAGTGATCTTTAAAAAGGCAATTCGTGTAGCCGGAGGTCATTCCTTCTTCAGCGCCGAGGTGGCGGAAGATGGGCTGCAGCCCCGCAATGGCAGAAATGCTGCAAAGAAAAAAACAGAAAAGAAAAATAATCCGGCGGGAACGGGTTTTCATTCGTGTGCAAATTACAGAATGTTCCCGAAGGTAAACCTACATGATGATGTAGTGAATTATTTCACGATCGCGAACCTTTGTGAAAGCAATATTGTTTCGCCGTTTTTCACCCGGACAAAATAAATTCCTTCGCCGAGGCCTTCTTCATTCACCGGAATATTTTTTTCTCCTGCATTCACATTTATCGTCTGCACTAATTTTCCCGTTGCGTCATAAATTTCTATCACGCCGTGTTCGGTTGAATTCGCCAATGAAAAGATCATTTCCCCGTTATTCGGATTTGGATAAATGCTGAAAATATTTTCTTCCGTTTCATTTGTATTTGCATTCAGAATAATATTCGACAAACAATAATCGGGAATGCCATATCCTTTGTTGTTGTCGGGCGCCGCCCATTGGCTCGAACTCATCTGTATCGCGTGACGCAATTGCATATTCGTGTACGAAGGATTCGCCTGCCACAAACACGCTGCGCCTCCTGCAGACAATGGCGTTGCAAATGAAGTTCCGCTTGCCGCAGTTACATTTCCGCTCGTGTTCACCACGATCGCATTCACGCCACATGCGCTGATGTCCGGTTTTATTCTTCCGTCAGATGAAGGTCCGCGTGAAGAAAAATTTGCGAGTGTTCCGCTTGCATCTACTGCGCCAACAGCAAGAATTGAATCTGCATCAGCAGGAGTTCCTACGTAATACCACGCCGATGTTCCGGAATTTCCTGCGCACGCAAATGTGAGCATGCCCACGCGCGCCGTGAACACAGCCGCAATCGCGCATGCAGAAGTGCGCCCGTTCATATCCGCGTACGTGTGATTCTGTGATGCATCATCGAATTGCGTGTAATAAAGTGAAGTGGAAATAATATTTGCGCCAACACTATCGGCATATTCAGCGCCCGCTACCCAATTATCTTCTTCAATGATATATTCGGTTGCTGCTTCTTCTGTGCGCAATAAATAATAAGACGCTTTCGGTGCAGTGCCTATCATCTGGCCCGGAATATTCGCTGCCATATCGGAAAGACACATCGTTCCATGTCCACCTACACCGTAAACGTTCGTGACGCCTGCAACAAAATCATACGTGCCGAGAATGCGGTTATCCGTGCGGAGACTGTCGAATGCGCCAATGGTATTCACATTCATGAATCCATCATCGAGCACCGCAATCACCACTCCGGCGCCATTGTAACCTGCGCTGTGCATGCAGTCGACATTGATCTGGTGTACCTGGTTGTAGGAAATTCCATAGTTGTAATTTAACACAACCTGCTGTGGGGCGCCTTCACGTAAATTTTCATTCGAAAATATTTCCTCGTCATTCGGTTTTTCTCTTCCTGAAACAGGATTTTCGAACCGCTGTACCGGAGAAGTGCTGATCACAAATGAAAGTCCGCTTATGGCGGTGAGCGCTGCCGCATCGGTCGTGGTAATGGAAATTGCATTCAGCCAGCGGGAAGAATAATTGAACGTGACCGCGCCGGTAGCAAGCACCTGGTTGATGTAAGACGGATTCACAGGAAGATCATACCACGTAACGGCAATGCCTTGGTTTGTTCTTCGCTGAATACTTTGCGGAGAAAGAAACGCCGATGGATTGGAAGTAGAGTAGGGCGTTCCGTTTTTGTCTGTGAATTTCACCCAGTATTTGCTGTAGGCGAATACGTCGGTGCAAATAATAACCAGCAGGAGTGTAGGAATAATATTTTTCATCCGAAGATTTTTAAATTAGTGTGGCGGGCAATGCGAAGGAAATCATTGTCTTTATGCAGAAGCGTTGAATTGCTTTTTATGGCGTAATAAGCAATGGTGCAATCATTACTCTTCCTGATTGTAATTCCTTTTTTTCTCATTTCACGGAATAGTTCTGCCGCACCAACTGCAACCTCAACAGGATCGAGTGAAATAATTTCAAATCCAAAAATATTTTCTTTCACCAACTTATATTCCTGGTCACTTTTTATTCCCTGGAGAATTTCCTGAATAATAACGGGACACAACACAACCCCGGCGTCGTCTTCGATCAGTTCATGCAGCAATTTTGATTGCTTGTTTTTTACTCCGTTGATCGCATCAATCCAAACAGAAGTGTCGACCATGGTACGGTTCATGATCTGCGCATATCGTTAAGATTTCCTTCCCATTTTATCTTTCCGAAAAGATCTTTCATTTTTCTCCGCTTCATGTATTTTACAAAATTTTCAAGCGCCCGCTCCACTACTTCTTTCTTGGTTTGTGAATGGCTCAGACGCATGGCTTCGTTCAGAAGTTTGTCGTTCAATACAATATTGGTTCTCATTTGCGGATTTTCATTATACACAAAAATAATCAATTTTATACACATTCGCAAAACTGGAACGCGCCGGCTTATTTCGCAACAGAAATTCTTTGCGTGTGTAGGATCCCGTTCTCATTTGCCCTCAACAAATAAATTCCTGAAGGAAGATCGGAAGTATTGATCGTGAACCGGTTTATTCCCGGTGATGCGTTCTCCTGCTTGCGCAGAATTTCTTTCCCGGTCACATCATACATCACGAAAAGAATTTCTCCGCCGCGGCCGGACGACCATTCGATGTTCACCGCATTATCTGCCGGGTTCGGATAAACAGAAAATTCTGAAGTGGAATTCTGCGGTGAAATTCCCACTGCATTTCCGCTGATGTTGATGTTGTCGATATACAATTGGTTTCCGTATCCACTCTTGGCAATAAAACGAATTCTCATTGGAGAATGGCCGGCAAGTGAATCAAGATGAAGCGTGTCTGTTCTCCATTGCGCGGGCGCGGGAACAAACGGTGTGGCTTGCGCAGGCGCAGTGGCAAGCGAGAGATATCCTTTTTTGTACAGCACCGTTTCCGTTCCGCCACAATCAGAATAAAGATCGATGAACATGCTGTCGAGATAAGTCGGATCGTAGGGCGCATAGGCCACGTCAAAATACAGGGTGATCGGCGCTACAGAATTTGTAAGATCGATGAAAGGAGTTGCAAGCACATCTGTGCCCGATGAAATATTATAAAAATCTGCCATCGCACTTTGCCCGTTCGCGGTATATCCTCCGCACGCAACCGATCTCGACCAGAGCGCGGATGAGTTTTCTAATTGCCAGTTTGCCGGCGGAAAAATATTATTCACAAATCCTTCAACGACCGGAGGCGGAGTTGCGCCAACGGCATTCGATAAAATTGTGAACGATCGCGTGATCGTGTCGTTGTTGTTGTTCATGTCTGCAAGTAAATTCGGATTTGCTGTGTACGCCACGAGCGTGTGTGCGCCCGCAGTGAGATTGAAAACAGGCAAAGTTATATTCGCTATTGCTAAAGAAGCAAGTGTTCCGCTCCAGTTGTAAACCTGCCACGATTGCGCATCCATTTTGTAATGAAGTTCTGCATTGAAGATCGTGTCCACGCCCGCGTTGCGTATGCGTATGACGGGCGCGATCGCGGTGTCGCATGTTGTAGTCGGAGGATAGGACATACCGAACGCACTTGCATCAAGATTTACCAATGAAGAAACCTGCAGATCACTTTCCCATATTCCTCTTCCGTAAGTTGCCGCGCGGAGTTTGCTCACTCCGTAATTTATTTCCAGTTCATCAATGATCACATTGGGCATTCCATTATTGTACGGCAGCCAGTCGTTCATGGTAGCGTCCATATAAAAAACACCGAGATCCGTTCCGAGATAAAGAAGATCGTTACTTCCGTTCTGGTATTCGATGCAGTTCGCAGGAATATTCGGAAGTGTTCCCGAAACATTCGACCATGATGCTCCTCCGTCATTGGTATAATAAACTTTATCGGGCGCAGAAAATCCGGAGAACGTTACCCACGCCGAATTCGGATCAGAATCTTTTATTGTAATTCCTGAAATCGCAGCGCTTCCAACAGGAAGTGTTCCGGTAATATTCGTCCACGTTACTCCGCCATTAGTTGTTCTGTAAATGTGCCCGAACGTTGCAGCATAAATACACTGCGGATTATTCTGACAGATCTCCAGCGAATACAAACAGCCGCCATCAAATGCACCATTGGAAATATTATTCCACGTTACTCCGTTATCCGTCGATTGCAATACATCAGTCGATCCCATGTACATAATGTCGTGATTCGAAGGATCCATAATGAGCGGCGAAGTCCAGTCGCAGCCAAATGCACTCGTAGGAGAAAAAGATGCGCCTCCGTCGGTTGATCGCTGGAATGCTCCGTTCTGATAAGAAACAAAAACAATATTGTCATCGGAATAATCCACGAGACATTCTTCACCATCTGCGCCGTAAACATGATTCGCCGTACTCACTCCTGTCACCTGGTCTGTTCCGTTGTCCTGCGCGCCCCCGTATATGAGCGAAGGCGTGAGCGCAGAACCGCCGATGCGATAATATTGTTTGATGGCAATTCCTCCGCTGAGATCACTCCACGTATTTCCCTGATCGGTGGTTTTAAAAATTCCTCCATCGTTACAGGAAAAAAAATTAGTAGCGCTTCCCGGAAGAAATTTCAAAGCGTGATTATCGGCGTGAACATAATTTGTATTCGGCCAGTTATAGTCGGAAGTGGTTGTCCATGCCACTCCTCCATTGGTAGTTTTGGCAACACTGAGTCCGCCGGTGGCAAGAATATTTTCATTCGTGGGAGAAACTTCAAGCACCATGTCGTAATATCCATAAGGCGTGCAACTGGAAGAAGGATCTGTTCGCACGATAAATGATGTTGCTGAATTATTGGAATAATAAAATCCACCGCCTTCGCTCCAAACATAAACTACATTCACATTTGCCGGAGTTACAGCAATGGAAGTTCTTCCGGTTGATGTAACAGTCGGCACATAATTCCATGTTCCCCCGCTGTTGGTGGAAACGATCACGCCCGTGCTGTCGCCTGCGTAAAGCGTACCTGATGTTCCAGGTTTCATTTCCATATCATAAAATTTTCCCGAACGGATGCTGCTCCACGTTACTGCCGCATCGGTGGTTTTGAAAATTCCCTGGTTGGTGGCTGCATAAAGAATGCTGGCATTGGAAGGATCGATGATCAGGCGCTGGATGAGCGTAAGATTCATGAGCGCATAATTCAGCCCGGTTGTGTTCCAGGACAACCCGCCATCTGTTGATTTCAAAACTCCTGCGGAATAATGTCCCCACACTTCGTACTGGTAATAAATTCCGTATTTGTCGCCGGTTGCGATGTACATCGTTTGCGGATTGGAAGGATCAATGACAATATCAGAAATGCTCAGCGCAGGAAGAAGATCTGTATTTGAAAACCACGTTACTCCTCCGTCGGTAGATTTCCATAATCCTCCGCAAGCGGCGCCGATCCAGATGATATTTGAATTTGCAGGATCGAATGCAATGCAATTTATTCTTCCTGCGCCGCCGCCGTTTCCGGGAATTACATTGGGCCCGAAGAACGACCAGTTGGCAGAGGCCACATTCATATTCGAATGCGGGTATTGATTTTTATACGCCTGGTATTGCTGGAAAAGAATTTCGGGGGAAGGAAAATTCCCGCTCGGAAAAGTGCGCTGTTCTGCAAAAGATTCCCAGCGTTTAAATTGCTGGTAGCCGTCGTCCTCGGCATTTTCCGATTCCGTATCCGACGGTGTTTTATTTTCCCAATAGGAATTGAATGCGCGCTGCACATCATAAAAGTTCGCCGGTTTCTGCGCGTTGCGGTTGTTGAGCCCGTTTTGATTGAGGTATTGCTGTGCGTTCAGCGCGAAAGAGAACAGGGCGGCAAGAAAGAAGGTGTAAATATTTTTCAAGTTGCAGATTTTTTTAGTGGGAATTGTCCCTACTAATATAACAAAACCCTCCTTGAAAAACGACTATTGGTTTCCGCTGTCGCCTTCGCTTCCGTCGTGCTCCTTCGCTTTATTCGGATTTCCAAAAACATAATGCACTCCCAACTGGTAAACCATATTGTTTCCGTTGTTGATCGTAAATCGCCGCGCAAACAGCGCTTTGTTTTTATCCATCACCGGAATCACGCTGTTCGAATAGCGAAGCCCGGCATAAAAGTGTTCGCTGATGTGGTAATTAAGCCCGAGCAAAATGCTCACGTCTGTATAATGAAATTGATCCGTGTTGTACGTCTGGTAATAATTATTGTAAATGTCCCTGATCTTTACCAGGCGCCCGACAGATGCGCCGAATTCAATTTCAAAATTTTTTCTTTCTTTTTTATTGAGAACAAAATCCATTCGATGGCGATAAACAAACGGAACTTCTACATAATCGAGCGCAAGTTTAAAATAATGATTGTTTGCCGAATCGGATTTTTGCATAGTGCCCTTGGTAATGTAATTCAGTTCAAACTGGAAACTGTTCTGCTCATCAATGAATGAATTAAGAATAAGTCCCGCAGAAAATCCCGCTTTATTGAAATCATTATCACCGTCGAGAAAATCGGCGCCCTTTATGTCTGACGACACGCCGCATAAACCGACCCCGGCACGGAACTGCGCGTGAAGTGAAAAAAATAAAATGAGAAATGCCGCGGTGAGAAAAATATTTTTCTGTTTCATGGTAATTTTGATTTCCGTGGGGCGGCGAATCAAAATTAGGAGAAAATTCGATTGTACTTTTTAAAAAAGAAAAACACCCCGAAGAGTGTTTTCCCGATCTGAGATGGGCCGGTGCTTCTCAAAATCATTTGGCCCTTTCTTCACCTGCACAAATACACCCCCATCCGCTTTTCAGATTTCTCGTGGTCCAGTCGTCGATGATCGTATTGTCATCGTCATTCACCGGCTGATTTCCCAGCGCACGTATCATTTCATTTTCTGTTCCGGGCGCGAGTGTTGCATTTTCAATTTTATTTTCGCCCATCACAAATTTTTTCAGCACGTAGCGCAATTTATTTCCGTCTCCTGTTCTTGCAAAAATATATGCCGTCGTTCCTTTCGGATAAAATGCTTCCTGCTCCTGTTCTCCATGCGTAAACGAATAATCGCCGTTCGGGCGTTTGTATCCCGGAATAAAAATTTCCTGGTCGGGAATGAGCAGTGATACCTGAGGATTTTCATTGGAATTAATTCCGTCAAGATGCGCGTTGAAAAAAGTCGCCACATCATTCGCCCCGCAATTGTGCATTAAGCGATCTACATTCGCCCATCCTAATTTTTTCATTCCGAAAGAATAAGATCCGAATCCTCCGTATTTTCCTCCCAAAGTTACATCGTCATTACGAACATTGCGCGAATAATTCTGCAATGCAATATTTCTTGCATTATCGAGCGCGGCCACTGTGTGCGGATCTTTCGGATCGATCTTGTCCTGTTTCAGTTTTGCAAATTCGCGGAATACTTCTGCCAACGGACAGGAAATTTTATCGAGAGAATCTGCGGCAGCTCCATCGCTTTTCCACAATGCACGATTCGGATTATCAGTATAGCAATTCATGATCTTCTGATCGCACGCCTGGCGAATGAAAGGCAAACGCGAACGGAATTCTGCAGTAGAAATATTCGTGTGCTCAAATTTTTTGTCGTCGAGATGAACAAGAGAGCCGTTCGAAAAATTGTTCGACGTCAAAACTACATTGGAGGTGTCGGAAAATTGATTCGAAACATCTCCCGCATCGTATCCTCTTGTCCTGTAATCCATCAAAACATTTACAACAGAATCCACTCCGCTCATTCCTGTTTTCCAATGAAAAAGTGTGTCGGCTCCCAAAACTTTATACGCGTCGATGAGTGATGAATCGGTAATGTTGCCTGCATTTCCCCAATAGGTATAGCCCCACGCGGCACGGCGCGCCAGGAACATTTCGTTTTGAGAATCCAAATTATATTTCGATTTCTTTCCGGCTTTTGCCAATGAAGAATCTATATTTTCCACCGGCACATCGCGCAATCCGTTTTTCAGATCCTGCGGATTTTTCCATAACAGGCTTCCGTCTTTCTGAACTTCTCCATTCCACAATTTCATTCCCTCTTTTACATGTGCTGCCGGAATTTCCACTTCTAATTCTTTTCCTTTCTGCAATGAAAGCGTATCGCCATTCTCGGAAAGCGCATTCATGTAAACCATTCCTCCTGTTTGCAGAAGCCCCTGGTCGCTCATTGTGCCGAGATTCATTTTCATAATGTCGGCATTGCTTATTCCTTCCACGATCTGCATTTTCACTTTTCCTGTAACAGGATTTCCATTCTTGTCTGCGAATGCATCTTCCGGAATGGAAATAATGGTGCCGCTGTTTCCCACGATCACCTGCGCCGATCTTGCATTGAGCGTAAAATGTTGTTTCTCGCTTTCCGGAATATTCAGCGCCGAAAAACTTTCCTCGTACGGGTGACGCGTGTCCTGCGCGATCGTGGTTGTGGTGCGCGCGGGCGCTATCATGCTTGCGCCTGCGCCCGAAGCGGGCTGAACATTCTTTGAATGATAAACAGATACTGCAATGACCACAATGGCGATCAGGGATGCAGGGATAATTAGCTTTTTCATGTCCTGGTTTTTCTTCTTAATGCCGAGACGATGCAAAAGGTAACCGGTTGGCTGAAAATATTTTTTTCTTTTTATCGGGTTACCTTTGGACGATATCCGGTATAAACCACAAATTGCACTATGAAAAAACTTCTTATTCCTTTTCTTTGGATCGTCTTCCCGTTTTATTCTTTCGTTCTTGTGGCAACAAGAAAAAATGTGGTTGGCAACTGGAAGCTGGTGAGCGCTTCGAGTACTGTGGGCGGAGTAAAAACGAACTGTGATATGCAAGGATTTTTTCCCGTGTATTCTTTCCTGGATAACGGGGATTATAAAGAAACCGTGGATGGAAAGCCATACCAGGTCGGATCGTGGAAATTTGTTGTTCCCGATTCGATTTTAGTTTACGCCGCGAAAACCGTTCCCGATATGCGGGGAATTCTCTGTGATCATACCGAACCGATTATTTCGTTGAATGATTCTATTATGGTTCTCGGAGAATACATGTGTTCGGAAGTTGAAATGGAAGACGTGGTTTTTAAACGAGTAGCAGTAGTCGATTACAAATGAGTGTTGACACCCACGATAACGAACTTATTGAGCTTCTCCGCAAAGGAGAGTCGGCTGCGTTCCGGAAATTGTACGTTCAGCATTTCAATATGATCCGCTATTTCGTGATCAACAACAACGGCAGGGAAGAAGACGCGCGCGATCTTTTCCAGGAGGCGTCGGTGGTTTTGTTCGAACAACTCTCGTCGGGAAAATTTGAATTGCATTCCTCTCTCAAAACGTGGATCTACGCCGTGTGCAGGAATAAATGGCTGAAACAATTAGAAAAGAAAAAGAAAAATATCCGGTTGACTGATTTTGAAAAAGCAGAAGACGTGATGATGGAGGAGAAATCTTCGAATGAAATAATTCACCAACAACTCAGAATAAGTTTGTCGCGATTGGGCGTTGGTTGCAGAAAATTATTGTTGCTCTTTTATTATTTCAAAAAAAATATGGAGGAGATAGCAACAGATCTCGGTTACACGAACGCCGACAATGCAAAATCGCAGAAATATAAATGCCTTCAGAAACTGAAAACCATTTATTCCGGTTCAGAAACTCAATAACAAATGGCGGCCGACGAAAATATTTATGTGTTTTTTGATCGTTTTCTCCTCGGGGAAATGAAAGATGAAGAGCGTGCTGCATTTGAAAAAAAATTATCGCTCGATAAAGAACTGCGTGATGAATTTGAATGGCTGAAACAAACTACAATGGCGATGAAAGAAAGTGGAAGAAAAATTCTCAAACAGCATATTGCGGCAGCTTGCGCTGGAATTCCATTGGCGTCGCTGGAAAATTATTCTCCTTCCGTCAACAGAATTTCCTTCATCAGAAAATGGTGGTGGGCTTTTGCTGTGGCAGGAATCATTGCGGCGGCGGCGGTATGGTTCTTTCTGATCCCGCATCACCACGATACCGAAAATAAAATTCTTCCTGTCGATTCGGTGATGAACGATGCGCAGAAAAAAGATTCTGCAAATGAAAAATCTTCATTCGGCAGCGGCATCGATTCCATTGGATCAAATGATTCTATCCGTCCCGCATCGAAGCCGGCGCATACTGACACGCTTTCCAAAGCGGGCGGGGGCGGAAAAAAAGCGAAAGGTATTATTCAGAATAATGATTTTCAGAAGCTGAACGAAGTAAATAATCAGATGAAATAATTCTCTTCTTTTTCATTCCTACATTTGAGAATAATTTTTCTCCATGCTCAAGTGGATGCTTTTTGTTTTTGCGTTGCTCGTCGGATCGATGGCTGTTTATTATGGCGCAAAACTTTTCCGGATGTGGAGGAGAATGAGCCGATGGACAATTTGTGATGGCGAGCTGATTTCAAAAAAAACTGGCCCGAGAAAACTTTCTTCCGGCGGAAGGGCGAATAAAGTGATCCTGGCGAAATATCGTTTCAGCGTGAATGGAAAAAGTTTTACCGGCAATACGGTTTTCCCGATCGAAATTCTCAAAGGAGAAAAGGGATTCCTGCAAAAAGATGCAGAAAAACTCCTGGAAAAAATTACGCCGGTTGTGAAAGTTCATTATGATCCTATTGATCCGGAAACAAATATTCTTTTTCCCGGCGGGCCCGGGCTTGCTTTGCTCATGATTGGAATGGGAATTTTCACTTTGATTTTCGGTATCGCGCTGGTGATCGTGCGTTGATCGTTGTTTTTCCATTGTTGCGTTTACCCGTATCTTGGCGCGGCTTTCCCCATGACCACTCTCGCAGAAAATAAAAAACCAATTCACTTCGCGCAGATGGATGCGCTGCGTTTCGCGGCCGCGTTCATGGTCGTGATCGTGCATGCGTGGGACGGGTGGACGGGCTGGTACGGAACGCCTGCGCCCCTGCGCGGAAATGCGGATGCGCATTCCTACAACTGGTTCGGCGATCGCCTGCATCACATCATCGGAAATTTCAATTTCGGTGTCGACATGTTTTTCATGATCAGCGGATTTCTCATTACATATCTCATGCTGCGTGAAAAAAGTTCAACCGGAAAAATTGATATTCCTAAATTTTACCTGCGTAGAATTTTCAGGATCTGGCCGCTGTATTATTTTATAATTGCAATTACGCCGCTGCTCATTTACTGGACAGGATTTGCAAAACCGGAATACAAGCCGGTGATCTTTTTTTATAATAATTTCCGCACGATCGCAACAGAACAGTGGACTTTCCCCTTCGCACATTTCTGGTCCATTTGCGTGGAAGAACATTTTTATCTCCTGTGGCCTTTCCTTGTTGCGCTCTTCCCGATCAAAAGACTTCCTTCTGTTTTTCTCACGGTGATCATTTTCAGCATCGGGTTCCGCGCCTACTGTTCCATTCACGGATGGAGCTGGTACCACGGTTACCTGAATACATTTTCGCGCATCGATGCGCTTGCGCTCGGCGGACTTGGTGCGTGGATTATTTTTCATCGTCCGTTCAAATTGAAAGTGCCGGTGTATGCTCGTCTTCTGGTTTACATTTCAATGATCTGGCTGCTTTCTTATGATGACCTGAATGAGTGGAACACGTTGTTCGATATGCTTTTCAAAAAATATCTTTACCTGCTGTTGTTCGGCATGATGATGCTGAATTATGTTTTCAATGAAGATGCGGCTTTGCGCTGGGGGCCGAAACACCCGGTGAATTATCTCGGGCGATGTTGTTTCGGAATTTATCTCTGGGGAAATATCATTCTCAATATTTTCATCAATAAGGTAACCGAAAAACATCCGTTCATGACGCACTGGTATATGTTCTGGCCGGCGATCATTTTTCTTTCGCTCATCATTCCCATCATCAGTTACGAACTCATTGAAAAACCTTTCATGAAATTCAAATCGCGTTTTGCCATTGTGAAAACGCGCGTTTAACCGGGATGCCCGTTCGGCCACAAACCGAGTTGCGGATGCTTCGATCTTTTCTTCCTCGTCTTTTTTTCTTTTGCATCATTCGGCTTGAACGTTCCTTTGTCCTGGTCGGCGGCGTCGTGCTCTCCTTGTTTTTTTCTTCGGAACAACTGAAATTTTTTTTCGGGTTTTGTTTTATCTCTTTCTTTTTTTTCTCCCTTCTCGGCCCGTTTTGCGCTGCGTTTTGTTTTCCGGTCTGTGCTTGCCGCCTTCGTGAAAAGATGAAAATGTTTTTTGTCGGGCTCCTGCCCGGTGTCGTTTTTTTTCGATCGCCGCGAGTAATTCACTTTTGAGCACGAGGTCGCAGTCTGCGGTTCAGAACAGGAAGTCCACATTATCACAGTGAGAAAAAAGAATATTAGCCGCAAGACAATATGCAATTTAACGGAATTCCTGCATTGAATATGAACGAGGCGGATTAACTTTGTTTATGTCGCGCATTTCCCTTGTAGTTCTGTTTCTTTTCTTCTCAGAATATTTTCCGGCGCAGAATGTTTTTTTCGAAACTTATTTCGGAAGCGGCCTGCCTGATTGCGGAAGAGATCTTCGCCAATATTCCGACAGCACAATTTATGAGGCGGGCTACACAACCGATACAATTGCTCATCATACCGATGTCCGCCTTTGCAAAACAGATCGTTTCGGAAATATGTTATGGACACGAACCTATGGTGGTTCGCTCGACGATGATGCATCGGGAATAGAAATTTCTTCTGACGGAAATCTGCTGATGTGCGGGGAAACATACACTACTTCGAACGGCATTGATGCATTGCTGATGAAAGTAGATACGAGTGGAAATATTCTCTGGCAAAGAAATTACGGTGGCCCTCTCAATGAATGCATCAACCGAATGACAGTATTGGCAGATGGAAAAATTGCGATGACCGGTTTTGTGAGTGACGCTTTCAGTTCGAATGATATTTATGTGTTGGTGGTGGATGCAAATGGAAATTATGTCTGGTCTGCGAATGTGGGCGGAATGTTCAATGATGTTGGCCATAGCATTTGTGCGTTGCCCGATTCTGGCTTTGTGGTTTTCGGCGATACAAAAAGATCAGCGATGGCCGATTACAATATTGAAGGTGTTCGTTTTCAGAATGGCGGAAATATTTTGTGGGACAGCACTTACAGTTATAATGATACGCTTGCCGACGGATGCCAGAATGTTATTTTACTGAGTGATGGTAATCTTCTTCTCTTCGGTGAATCGCAATCCACTCCTTTTTCGTGGTTCGATTTTCTTTTGCACAAGATCGATCTGAATGGAAATACGATCTGGTTCAGAAAACAGGGAGGCAATCTTCCTGATGCGGCGTTTTCTGTTTGCGAAGTTGCAGATGGTTTTATCGGCACAGGTTACAGCCAGAGTTATTCGCCGGGACCAAACAATATCATTGTTTTCAAAACCGATACTGCCGGAAATTTATTGTGGGCCAATCCGTATGGCGGGCCAGGGATCGATATCGGTTATGAAATTATTCCTGCACTTGGCGGCGGATTTTTCATTGGCGGCACAGGAAATATTTCCGGCGATGATCAGTTTGGTTTATTGCACGTGGATAATGGAGGGTGGGCCGGTGTGGAAGAGCGAAGTGTTTCAGCAATAAAAATATTCCCGGATCCCTCTGGTGGAAATTTTTCGATCATTGCTCCGGGAAAAGATCTGCGCGTTGAAATTTTTTCCGCAGACGGGAATCTTATCTTTTTTGAACAAACGGAAAATTCGCAGGGCTTAATGAATATCCGCAAAGAATTTATTCCTGGAATTTATTTTGTCCGTGTTAATGATGGTGATGAAATAGTGGTGAAGAAACTGATCGTCTATTGATCAGCCCACGAGCGATCCGCTGTTGCTGAGTAATTCAGCGCCCACGATGTCGTCCAGCCGAATGAGCATTCCGATCGAACCGAACCTGCTGAATCTTTCGCTGAGCGTCGCAAAATAATAGCTTTCCCCTCCGGGCTGCGGCTTTTCCCAGATCACTCCAAATACCTCGCCGCCCGATTTTAACTTGAAGCGGCAGGGTTGGTCGTTAATCGAACGGAATTCTTCTCGGGTCATTCTCCTTGGGGGTCTTTTCTCAAAGTTCATCAATAAAACGCGGATTGCAGAAATGTTGTTACGTTGAATTTTGAACATCTGCCTTTTTTGCTGTTAATTGTTATGAACATTTGCACCCGGAATTGTTATTAGCAGGCGCGCAACTATTTCTGCCTGATTATATTTGCAAATAAATTAATGGTTATGAAAAACTTTTTCCACGCACACCTTCCTTTGCTTTTTGTTCTGGCCATTGTTGGCTCTTCCTGTTCGTACAACGGGCGCATCACAGTTGACAAGCGCCATTACGGTAAAGGATTTTTCGTCCAGGTAAATAAGCACTCTTTACCGGCAGACAATGATCCGGCAATTGAAAAAACACCGACCGCTCTTCAGGCAAAACAGGAGCCGGCATTGAATGTTCGGGAAAATATTGTTGTTGCTGATAGGCCATCGCCGGAAAATAATGCCGCAGTAAATTCCAATCACAAAAAAAATCTCCCGGAAAATTCTGCTCCGGAAAAAAAGAATCCTGTAAAACAAATTCTGAAAAAATATTTGCCTCCGGGAAAAAAATCAAATAGCAATTCCTCTCCGGGCGGCGGAGGCGATACCAATCAACTCATTCTTGTTTTACTTGCCATTCTTCTTTCTCCGCTCGCGGTCTATCTGAAAGAGGGCGTTACCAATCGCTTCTGGATCGATCTTGTCTGCTGGTTACTTGGCGTGGGCGTAGTAGGATTATTTTATTACGGCGGACTTCTGCTGCTCTTTGCGATCGTATTTGCTGTGCTGATCGTTTTGGGAAGCATCTGATAAAATTTCAAAAGAAAAATGCCAAACAAGGAATTGTGACCGGTTGGAATTTGGGATTTGTATTTTTTATTTTCTACCTGATTCCTTTTCTTTCTCTCCACATCTGGTTGAAAGATTTCTGTGCAACCTGCGGTAGTTCTCTTCTGTCGCCCCACGATTTTCTGAAGAACTGTCGCAACATGAAATTCTTCAGCTTCGCTCCGCCTTTATCCATCTTGCTTCTTTTCATCATGGCGCCCTTCCAGAAAAACCACATTACATTTTCTGTTTTCGTTGCGCGGCCCGTAGCAGCAGCATCTCTCCTGTTCAGCAAAAGCAAATTGTGCACATCGATTTTCACCGGGCACACCTCTGTACATTTTCCACAGAGTGGCGATGCATTGCTGAGATGATCATAAGAATGGTCGGGAAAAATATTCGGCAAAAGAGCTGCGCCGATCGGTCCCGGGTATGCGCTCGCATACGCGTGGCCTCCTGCGCTCACATATACAGGGCACGCGTTGAGGCACGCGCCGCAGCGAATGCACCCGAGCGCGCGACGCTGATCTACTTTTTCAAGCGCATTGGTTCTTCCGTTATCAAGCAGCACGAGATATAATTCTTCGGGACCGTCTGTTTCTCCCTGCTGTTTCGGCCCGCTGATGATGGAATTATAAGAAGAGATCTGTTGTCCCGTTCCATACGATGCGAGCAGCGAATTGAAAAGATCGAGATCCTTGAATGAAGGAATTATTTTATCAATCCCCGTAATCACAATGTGAATTTTCGGCGCAGAAAAACTCATCATGGCGTTGCCTTCATTCTCCGTGATGCTGATGGCGCCCGTGTCGGCAGCAAGAAAATTCGCGCCGGTAATTCCCGCCCCCGCTTCCCTGAATTTCTTTTTCAGATATACGCGCACCCATTGCGTGATTTCCGAAGGAGATAATCCTTCCGGCGTATTCATTTTTCGGTGAAACAATTCGGCCACATCTTCTTTTGTTTTGTGCATGGCCGGCGTTACGATGTGATAGGGCGCTTCGCCATCAAGCTGCTGTATGAATTCTCCGAGATCGGTTTCAACAGAAACAATATTTTCTTTTTTCAATTCTTCATTCAGACCGATCTCTTCCGTTACCATCGATTTTGATTTGACCACTGAAGAAATATTTTTTTTCTTTAGTAGCTCAATGATTGCCCGGCTCGCTTCTCCTGCGTCCTGCGCCCAAATGATCCTGCCGCCATGCCGGACGAAATTCGATTCGAATTCGATGAGATATTTGTCGAGATGCTCTATGGTTTTGTGGCGAATCCCTGCTGCTCTTGTTTTTGCAAGATCAAGATTGGAATACTGCGCTACTCCCTGTTTCACTTTTTCATCGTAACGCAGAATATTATTTTCCATTTTCGAACGATGCGTTTCATCGAACGTATTCTTTTCTGCCGCGTTGTTGAATAGTTCTGCAAGAGCCGTCATTTGTTCTTTTGTTTTTTATCAACTACGAGTCGCGCATCACGATTGGCAATTTCCCATGCCGTGCAGAATACAAGCCGGGCGCGGATCGCCATCAGCGGAAAATCAATTTTCTGAATTTCATCAGTGGGTTTGTGATAATCTTCATGAACGCCATTGAAGAAAAAAGCAACGGGAATTCCGTGTTTCGCAAAATTGTAATGATCGGAGCGCGTATAAAAAGAATTCGGGTCGTTCGGGTCGTCGTAGCGATAATCAAGCTGAAGTTTTGTGTAGTTGTTGTTATTCGTTTCGTTTATTTTTTTCAATTCAGAACTCAGCATATCTGAGCCGATCACGTAAACATAGCCGGTGTCCTGCTGGTGGTCTTTATCAATTCTTCCGATCATGTCGATGTTCAGATCGCAAACAGTATTTTCCAATGGGAAAACCGGGTGATCGGAATACCATCTTGATCCGAGCAATCCTTTTTCTTCGCCGGTGAAAGTCATGAACAACATGCTTCTTCTCGGGCCATGCCCGTCTTTTTTCGCCTGCGCAAAAATTTTCGCAAGCTCGATCACTGCGGTTGTTCCCGATCCGTCGTCATCGGCGCCATTGTAAATTTCCGTGCTGTCTTTTCCGAGATGGTCCATGTGCGCAGTCACCACAACAATTTCTTTTTTCAGATCACCTCCTTCGATGAAGCCCAGCACATTTTCAGAATGTACTTTTTCCGACTCACGCTCAATGTCAATAACGAGGAGTGAATTGATCTCTGCCTGAAAAGTTTTTTTCTTTTTTGCGATCGCAGCAATGGCCTGGCCGGTGTTGGTTTTTTTCTTCGCTTTTACCAGCAGCATGTCCGCCATTTCTTTGCTGATGTAAAGCACGGGCGGATTATCTGATTTGATTTCCACGACAAGATCTTCATCCGGCTTCAGCGTGGGCGCTGATAAATATTTTTTATTCTCCAGAAATTTTTTCTGAAAATCAGGGACAATGATCAACAGTGCGGCGGCTCCTCTTTTTTTTGCTTCGTTGATCTTTCTTCTTCTCTGCGTGCTCCACGACGATAATTCTTTTTTCCCGGTGATCAGCGAATTCCCGTTTTTATCAATGGGTTCATCGGCGAGAAACATAACGGCGCTTCCCGAAATATCGATACCGCTATAATCTTTATACAAACTGTCCTGGATCCCATAGCCGGCGAAAATTATTTTCTGAATGTCTGTTTTGCCATCATCAATTCCGGGTGTGTAATAAAAATCTTTTCCGTAAACAAATTTCTGATCGTTAAACATCACGCTGCCGTTGCCGGGAATGAATTTCAACAGTGGAACATCCTGGTAATATCCGCCAGAAGGCAATTCCGGAATACCGAACGATCTGAATTTTCCGGCAATGAATTCTGCCGTCATGTCGAGCCCCCTGGTGGCGGTTTCTCTTCCTTCAAAACTGTCGGAAGCAATAACGGATAAATAGACGCACAGGTCGGCGGGAATTATTTCCTGGGAATATTGTTTTTTAAGGTCCGGGCTGTCGCCTCCGAAAGAGAAACAAAAAAGAGGAATTGTAAAAAGAAAAAAACGGGAAGTATTGTTCACGAAACAAATATACCGGAGTTGCCGGCGAATTGCATTCCCGTGCGCTTGTGTTTATGCACAGGAAAAATGTTAATTGCCGGAGCGTACAAATCTCAGCACGGTTGTTTTGTCTGGTCCATTCACACGAACCGAATAAACTCCCTCTGCAAATTCTCCGGCAGGAACAACAATATTTTTTTCCGGAATATTTTCTTCTCTCCAGATTATTCTGCCGGAAATGTCGATGATGCTTATTGACCAGTTTCCGTCGAACCCGGTTTGAATATTAAAATTTCCCTGCGCGGGGTTCGGAAATAATTTTATGCTTTCAGAGGCTTGTGAAGATGAGATCCCGGTTGCAGACAACAACGATGCGATGTCAATAACGATTTGTTGTTTTGATTGGTCGAACCATCCGTATTTGCTATAAACAACTCCATCCGTATTAATAAGGTATGCGTTGTTTGGCGCAGGACCGAAATTTCGCCAGTATTCATTTCCTGGTTGATCGATCAGCAGCGGACAACTTGGGCGATAGAGATGAATAAGATCTTCGGCCTCGCTTTTCCGCTGAAGATAGTTGGTCTCCTGCCGGATAAGAATACTGTCGTTATAATTCAGTTGAGTGGTCCAGACTGTATTTGAATATGGACTAACGTCTGGCGTTACCGGATGTGCCTCTAAAACATAAACGACCAGAAAATTCACCTGCGATCCATACATCGCAACAACATCGGGCAAAACATAAACGAGACTGTGCCTCGAAGCCGGACAAGAAAGTGACATGGAAATGACCATGACCGGTTTACCCTGTGCGAGCAGCGCGCTCAGCTGTGTGGCGTGGCTCGACGAATCAAACAAAGTAAAATCGCCAACCGTGTTTCCAATTTGGTATCCGCTCTGGATGTAAAGATTTGATGAGTCGATGTACGGAGTATATGAAGAAATGTGTTGATAGTCGTTTGGCAGGTTCGAACCATTAATAGAAGGGCCCGTGTGCGCGTACGCCCCGGTGCGGAATAAAAGCGCGACGATCAATAAAACAGTATGTCTGCGAAAAAACATTTTCCTCAAATGATTCGCTAAGATATGGTTTTGTCTCCTGATTCTGTTCCTGAAAATCAACAACCGTTGCCGATCTTATTTACACGATTTGCGTGTCTTCCTCCTTCGAAAGGAGTAGAAAAAAACACGTCGGCACAGGCTTTTGCTTCGTCGTCGCTGATAAACCTGGCGGGAAGAGAAAGAATATTTGCATCGTTATGCAGGCGCGCGATCTCGGCAACTTCTTTCTTCCAGCACACGGCCGCTCTTACTCCTTTATGTTTATTGGCCGCCATGCTTATTCCGTTTGCGCTTCCACAAATAAGAATTCCGTAATCACATTTTCCTGATTCAACCGCGTCGGCAACAGGATGAGCAAAATCGGGATAGTCCACGCTTTGCTCAGAAAAAGTTCCATGATCTTCGAGTGAAAAACCTTTTGAGCCCAGGTATTCAAGCAGCGTCTTTTTTAATTTGAATCCTGCGTGATCACATCCAATTGCAATTTTATATCCCATTACAGATTAATTTGAACAAATTTACACATCACACTCGCACGAACACCATGCCGGATGAATTACCTTTTTTTTGAACATCTGTGTATTTTCCCGAAAAAATGTGCGTTGAAACAGAAGCGATTATCCTTTTTTGAATTAACAGACACCCTGTTGATGACGCAGTTCTTTTGTTATCAAATTCATCAAAACTATTATTGGATATTGCTGAAGCGTTTTGCCTTATAATAATTTCCGGTATAAACAATAGGTGTGAAAAAAAACATAGCGGGAAGAAACAAACAGATAACTCACGAACTTTGCTTAAAATAGAATCAACAATCGGCCTCTTCAGTTGAGGCAAGTGTTTTGTTGAAAAAGAAGATTGTTGCGGGATTTCAGCATTTTATAGAATAATAACATGTTCAAATCCTGTTGCTGAAACAGAATAACTGTTCATTCGTAAAATCAATGAGTTTTTTTTGAACGGTTTCAACAGTATAGTAGTAGTAGTAGATTTAAAATATTTTTAAAATGAATACTATGTTAGGCGCTGCAATAGAAGAAAAAGTAAAAGCAATTGATCCACAGCTAAATTTGTTCGATGAAATCAATCGCCTCCGGAAAAAGAAAAATGCAGTTCTGCTTGCGCATTATTATCAGGAAGATGATATCCAGGATGTGGCGGATTTCATCGGCGATAGTCTTGGGCTTGCACAACAGGCAGAAAAAACAAAAGCAGATATCATTGTTTTTGCAGGTGTACACTTCATGGCCGAAACCGCAAAGATCCTCAATCCTTCGAAAAAAGTTCTGCTTCCCGATCTGCGCGCAGGTTGTTCTCTCGCCGATTCCTGTCCGGCCGATAAATTCAGCGAATTCAAAGCAGCGCATCCGGGACACGTTGTGATCACGTACGTCAATTGTTCGGCAGAAATAAAAGCGCTGAGTGATATTATTTGTACCTCAAGCAATGCCGAACAGATCGTGAATAGTTTACCGCCCGGACAGAAAATAATTTTTGCACCCGATAAAAATCTCGGGAAATACATCACGAAAAAAACAGGAAGAGATATGGCACTCTGGGATGGATCGTGTATGGTGCATGAAATTTTTTCACTGGAGAAAATTGCGATCCTTAAAGCGAAAAATGCCGGGGCAAAATTCATTGCGCATCCCGAATGTGAAGAACCGCTTCTGAAAATTGCAGATTTTATCGGATCTACCACTGCACTTTTAAACTACACAAAAAAAGATTCGGCAGAGATTTTTATTGTAGGAACAGAAACCGGTATTCTCCACCAAATGCAGAAAAGTTCGCCCGGAAAAAAATTCATTCCTGCTCCGCCGGAAAATAATTGCGCCTGTAACGACTGCCCACACATGAAACTGAACACCCTCGAAAAGCTGTATATTTGTTTAAGGGATGAAACCCCCGAGATTACAATGGAAAACGCGTTGATAGAGGCCGCCGCGAAACCCATCAGAAGAATGCTCGACATCTCCGCGAAATCAGGTTTGTGATCTATGAAAACGGCGAGAAATTTTTTTATTTTTTTATTCCTGCTGGCAGGAAGCGCCTGCTTTTCTCAAACCGGAAAGCAACCCGTTAACCCGAATGGCTACAATAAATTCTATTATCCGAATGGAAAACTTTCGAGCGAGGGAAATATGCGCGATGGAAAACCGGATGGCTACTGGAAAACGTATTATGAAAGCGGAAAAATAAAATCAGAGGGCAACCGCAAGAATTTTGAACTCGACAGTACCTGGAAATTCTATACCGAGCAGGGAAAATTACAATTCGAATACACCTACGCTAACGGAAAAAAGAACGGACCGCTGCGGACATACGACCAGAACGGAAAAATAGCGCTCGAAGAAACTTTTGTGAACAACATGAAACAAGGCCCCGAAAAAACATTTTATCCTTCCGGCAGAGTTGAAAAGAGCACGCCGTTCTCCGAAGGAAAAGAAGAAGGCGTCTCTTATGAATACGACACTTCGGGAACCATCATCACCATCACCGAGTACCACGCAGGATTTGTAAAAAGTACCGATCGCATTAATCGTCGTGACGCGAATGGACTGAAGCAAGGCACATGGAAAGAATTTTTCCCGAATGGAAAAATAAAAACAGAATCGCATTATGTGAATGATAAAAAAGACGGCTATTTCAAAGAATACAATGAATTCGGAAACATGGTGAATATTACCAAGTGGTCGAATGGAGAACTTGTGAAAAATCCGCCGGAGCTTGCAAAACTGGAAACGAAGATTACCTATCATCCCAACGGAAGGCCAAAGGAAATTGGAAATTACAAAGACGGAATTCCCGAAGGCGTTTTCCGGATGTATGATACCACAGGAAATATTGTTGCTGCGGAAGTTTATGAAGACGGTGTTCTCGTGGGCGAAGGCGTGTATGACGGGAAAGGACAACAGCAGGGACACTGGAAAGAATATTATGACACCGGCGAACTGAAAGGAGAAGGCGAATATAAAGACGGCGTGAAAGTGGGCCCGTGGAAATTTTATTATTCCGATGGAAAAACAGACCAGGAAGGAAAATATGACAACAAGGGAAGGCCCGAAGGAAACTGGAAATGGTATTTTGAGAACGGACAAATTCTTCGCGACGAAACATATTCTGACGGCCTGCGCAATGGAACTCTTACTGATTATGATGAGAAAGGAAATATAATTACACAGGGAGAATATGTGGATGGATTGAAAGAAGGACACTGGTTTTTCCAGATCGATGATTACCGCGAAGAAGGAGATTATGTAGCCGGGGAAAGAAACGGAACATGGAAACACACCTACATTCCCAGCGGAAAACAACGCTTCGAAGGAAATTATATCAATGGAGTTCCGGATGGAAAAGCTACGTGGTGGTATGAGAACGGGCGCGTGTGGCAGGAAGGAAAATATGTTTACGGAAGAAAAGACGGCGACTGGAGATATTATGACGAAGATGGACTGATGACACTTACGATCACTTACAAAGACGACGTGGAAATAAAATTTGATGGGGTGAAAGTAAAATTCGAAGACGCTCACACCGATAGCGATACACAGCCAAGCAACTGATCATTTTATTTTCCGGTGAAAAACGAACCATCATCCAGCAAAAACAAAAAAGAAGAATCGCTGCGCGAAGCCGGGCGCGCAGATGCGCTTGTAAAACAACTTGAAACACTTGCCGCGCAACCCGACGGAACCGAAAGTAAAAAAGCGCTCGAAGTAATTCTCAACACAATTGATGAAGTGGTTTATCATGTCGATATGCGCTTTGAATCCGGGAAAAGGTTGCGATTCGTCAGTGACAGCGCAGAAACCATTTATGGAATTCCCAAAGAAGATTTTTTCCGCAATAAAGATGCGTTCCTGAAATATTATCACCCGGAAGATCTTGAGCGGATAAAACTAAGTTCAGCCGCACTTGAAAAAGAAAAAAAACCACAGGAATATCATTATCGTTTTCTGAATCCGAAAACAGAAAAAACGATCTGGATAGAAGAACGCGTGTTCCCGCAGTTCGACGAGCATGGAAAATTGCTCGAAGTTTTCGGCGTGGCCCGCGACATCACCCGAAAAAAAGAATTTGAGCAGGAAATTATTGAAAGCCGCGAAAGTTATCGCGCACTCATCGAGCAGAATCCCGACGGAATTATTGTAGCCGGCTTCGATCAGAAAATTCTTTTTGCCAATAAATCCGTGCTCGAAATTTCCGGCATAGCGGCCATGGAAGATCTCATCGGGCACAAGCTTCTTGAATTTCTTTCTCCGGCACAGCAGAAGCGTTCGGCAGAAAGAATAAAGATCATTGCACAAGGCGGACAAGTTCCGTTCGAGGTCATCGAGATCCAGCACAGCGACGGAAGGATCGTGCAGTGCGAATCAAAACCAAGTCTGTATAATTATCTTGGAAAACAAACTATACTTGTTTTCCTGCGAAGCATTGCGGCCGAGCGCCAGCTTGCAAAAGAACAACTGCGCGCCCAGATCGCCGAAGAAGCAAACCTGGAATTACAAAAAGAAATTTCGGTAAGAAAAAAAACAGAGAAAGAACTTTTTTCCACGCAGAAATATCTGCGACTGCTCATCAACAGCTCTATCGACATGATCTGTGCTTCGGATAAAGAAGGTTACGTTACCGAATTCAACAAAGCCGCCCAGCGCACATTCGGATTTACGTCAGAAGAAGTGATCGGGAAACATGTTTCATTCCTTTACAAAGATCCGAACCAGCGCATGGATGTGATGAAGGAACTCATTGATGGTGGTGGATATTTTTCGGGCGAGGTAACGAACATCAAGAAGAACGGAGAAACATTCACCGCGCTTCTTTCGGCAAGCATTCTCAAAGACGGCAATGGAAATGTATTCGGCTCCATGGGTGTTTCGCGCGACATTACCGAATGGAAAAGAACAGAAACAGAATTAAAACTGAACGAAGAAAAATACCGCGCCATTTACAACCAGGCCTACATCGGCATTGCGCTCGTGGACACGCAAAGCGATCGTTACATAGACGCGAACCAGCGCCTGTGTGACATGCTCGGGTATGAACCGGAAGAATTGCGGAATAAAACAATTCACGATCTGCGAATTCCAGGCGATCTCTCCCGTTTGCCAAGCGGAAAAGATTTTATCCGTGGCGGATTCGAACGTATCATTGACGAACACCGCTATCGCCACAAGAATGGAAATGCGGTGATTGTGAACGTGACAGTTTCCCTTGTTCGCTCGGAAGAAAACCGGCCGCTTTATTTCGTTTACGTTTACGAAGATCTTACACCGAAGCGCCACGCAGAAGAACAATTGCGATTACAGGCAGCGAAGTTGAATGCGATTATTGAAACGTCATCGCACATGATCTGGACGGTCGATAAAAATTTCCGGCTTACCTCTTTCAATGGAAACCAGGCAAAATGGCTGAAGCGGTCTTATAATGTGAATGCATACACCGGCATGCCTATGGCCGCGGGAAGAATGCTCTCTGCAAATATTTACAATGATTTCTGGGTGGAGAAAATGAACAATACGCTCAAGGGCGCCGTGCAGAATTTTGAAGTGGCCTTCACGCACAGATCCGGCGATGTTTCGTGGAGAGAAATTTATCTTAACCCGATCAGAGACGACCATGGCAATGTGGTGGAAGTTTCTGCCATTGCGCATGACATCACCGACAAAAAACAGGTGGACGAATCGCTTCGACTGTCGCTGCGCGAAAAAGAAGTTTTGCTCAAAGAAGTTCATCATCGTGTAAAAAATAACCTACAGGTCATTTCCAGTATTCTCAACCTGCAATCTTCATACGTGCGCGACAAAAAAATTCTTGACATTCTTCTCGAAAGCCAGAACAGGATCAAGTCCATGGCGTTCGTTCACGAAAGTTTATACCAGACAAAAGATTTTTCCAATATCAGTTTCCGCGAATACGTGGAGAACATCAGCAGCAATCTCGTTCAATCTTATTCGGCGCTTGAAAATGTTCCGGAATTAAAACTCAGCCTTCAGCCCATTAAACTTCATCTTGATACGGCCATTCCCTGCGGACTCATCATCAACGAACTTCTTTCCAATTCTCTTAAATATGCATTTGCCGACGGAAGAAAAGGAAAGATCAGCATCAACATCAAACAGGAAGAAGAACACGTAACAATGGTGATCGCTGATAATGGAATAGGGCTTCCTCCAAAAATTGATTTCAGAAAAACAGAATCACTGGGATTGCAACTCGTGGTCTCGCTGGTAGAGCAAATCAACGGGAAAATTAAGTCGGATACAAAAAAAGGCACTAAATTCACCATCGAATTTTCCAGCACCCCTCCCAACGCTTAAAACACATGTCGAAAACAAACATTCTTATCGTCGAAGACGAAAGCATCGTAGCGAAGGACATCCAGATGAGTCTTCGCAAACTCGGCTATAACGTTGTGGCCATTTGCTCCAATGGAGAAGATGCCATTTCCGCTGCAGAGGAACACAACCCCGATCTGGTGCTGATGGATATTATGCTCAAAGGAGATATGAGCGGAATTGATGCAGCAGAGCAAATCCGATCACGTTGCAATGTTCCCATAATTTATCTCACAGCTTATGCCGACGAAAGCACGCTGAGCAAAGCAAAGATTACCGAACCTTACGGATATATTATCAAGCCGTTCAAGGAGATCGATCTGCGCACGTCCATCGAAATGGCTTTGTATAAACATCAGAAGGAAACCGACATTCGCAAGGAGCGCGATTTTCTATACAGCATCGTCGAGAATAAAGACAACAAGGAAATTATTTTCGTGAAATCAAATTCACGGTTAGTGAAAGTCCGCACGAAAGATATTTTCTACATCGAAGCGCTGAAAGATTACGTGGTGATCAATACTTCCAATGCGCGGTATACGATCCATTCCACGATGAAGGACATTGAGAAAAAACTTTCTACGAATGAATTTGTGCGCGTGCATCGCTCATTCATTGTCCGCATTGATAAGATCACATCTATAGAGCCGCCGAATCTTTTTCTCGAGGACGATAAAAAACCAATTCCCATTGGAGGAAGTTATCGTGATGAGCTGGCGAAGAAGATCAACCAGGTGTAGGGGGGGGTTACAGATTTTTTACAGCGAATACAAATTACGGATGTAAACGGATTTACAGAATTTTTTTCAGCAATTCCAAACGCTAAATCAATCCGCACATTTGCATATTAGCACATTACCAACGCTTCTTCGAATTCCCTTTCGGCCGGTCTTTTTTCTTCCCTTTATTTTCCCAGCCGGATTTTTGTTTTTTCTTCTCCGTATGTTTTTTCTTTCCCGACATCATGGAAGAAATATCCCAGTCGTCTTTGCCGGAAGTTTCCGAAAAAGTTTTTCTGCCGGAATAATTTTTTTCTCTTCGTTCACCGCTTTCCGCTTTTTCCCCCGACGCCAGTTCAAAATCAATTTGTTTCTTGATGAGATCGGCGCTCTTGATCAGGACGCGCACCTTATCGCCGATCGTGAATTTTTTTCCATTGCGCTGTCCGCGGAGGCAATAATTTTCCTGTTCGAAAAAATAACGATCGTCTTTCAGGTTGCGCACATGCACCATTCCTTCGCACTTATTTCCTTCGAGCTCCACGAAAAATCCGAACTCCGTTACGCCCGAAATTATTCCGTCAAATTCTTCGCCCACTTTATCCTGTAAGAATTGCACCTGCTTGTACTTAATGGAAGCGCGTTCGGCATCGGCAGCGGCTTTTTCTCTTTCAGAACAATGTTTGCATTCGTTTTCCAGTTCATCTTTGTCAGGGATTTTTTCCACTTTTCCTTTTGCATCAGCGTCAAGATATAATTGCAGCAGGCGATGCGCAAGTACATCGGGATAGCGGCGGATAGGCGAAGTGAAGTGCGTGTAATACTGAAAACCCAAACCGTAATGGCCGATATTTTCCGTGGTGTAAATTGCTTTTGCCATGGTGCGGATAGCGAGCGTTTCTATCATGTTCGCCTCGGGTTTTCCCTGCACGTCTTTTAAAAGTTTGTTCAGCGAATTCGAAATCGCTTTTTCACTTCCCACATCCATGCGGTAACCGAACGTGCGGACGAAAGTTCCGAATTCCATTACGCGCGCAGGATCGGGCGATGCATGCACGCGATACACGAAGGGCCCGCGCACGCCGCGCGAAGAAATATTTTTTTGATCTCCGCCCCTTTTTTTTCCGATCGTGCAGAATTCCGCAACACGACGATTGGCAAGCAGCATGAAATCCTCGATAAGCTGGTTCGAATCTTTCATCACTTTGAAATAAACTCCGAGCGGATTCCCGTTTTCATCGAGATGAAATTTCACTTCTTCTTTTTCAAAAGTGATGGAGCCATTCTTAAGCCGATCGGCGCGGAGAATTTTTGCAAGCCGATCGAGAAGAAAAATCTCTTCTTTGAGATCACTGTCTTTGCCTTCGAGAATTTCCTGTACATCCTCATAGGCAAAACGACGGTCGGATCTGATCACTGTTCTTCCGAACCACTCTTTTTGTATCTGCGCTTTTTCGTCCAGTTCAAAAACCGCGGAGAAAGTAAGTTTTTCTTCATCGGGACGAAGCGAGCAGACGAAATTTGACAATACTTCCGGCAACATTGGAACAACACGATCGACAAGATAAACCGAAGTCGCACGAACGATCGCTTCCCTGTCGAGCAGCGTTCCGGGTTTTACATAATGCGAAACGTCGGCGATGTGTACGCCTATTTCCCAATTTCCATTGGCAAGTTTTTGTACAGAGAGCGCGTCGTCAAAATCTTTTGCATCTGCAGGATCTATTGTGAACGTGGTGATTTTTCTGAAATCGCGCCGACGCGAAATTTCTTCCGGCGCGATCTCGGTAGGAATTAATTCTGCCAAACGTTCCACATCTTTCGGAAAAGAATAAGGCAATCCGAATTCCACCATGATCGCGTTGATCTCCGTTTCATTTTCTCCCACATTCCCGAGTACAGCAGTAACTTCTCCCTCGGGCAGATCGGAATAATCGATCCAGCTGGTCATGCGCACCACCACCTTTTGTCCACTTTTCGCTTTCCCGGTTTTTTCTTTCGGAATAATGAAATCGGGAAATTTTTTATTGTCCGGGGAAAAAAAAGCAACGCGATTTTCTATCGTGAGCGTTCCGGCAAATTCACTGCGCGATCGCCGCACAATTTCTGTTACCTCACCTTCATCGCGTCCGTCGTTTCTCTTGCGGCGAAAAACTTTCACGCGCACGGTGTCGCGATGCAATGCGCCTTTTGTGTTGGATGCAGAAATGAAAATATCCTGCGCATAATCGGGCGAGGTAACGTAGGCCGCGCCCGATTGTGTAACATCAATGATCCCCTCTATGGTTTTTGAAGAAGCATTGCTTCGGAATTTTCCCCGGTCTGGTTCCTCGAGCAGCCCCTTCTTTGCAAGATCTGCAAGCAGTGAAGCAACCAGGCGGCGCTCTTCTTCATTAGTAATTCCAAGAGCAGAAGCGACCTGTTTGTAATTATAAGATTGTCCCCGTTGTGAATCGAGGAATTTTAGCACTTCTTCAAATAGCAATCGCGATCCACGATCTTTTTTTTTCCCCATATTTCGAAAATTGCCTTTAACTGCAGAAGTAAAAGTATCTAATGAAAATTGGTGTAAGTGGCGGATTTTTCTATTTTTGTTAACACTTTGAAACCGGCAAACGATTCAAAGCATTTTTACGCCCGAAACAAGACCAATAATATTTTCAGCGCACAAAAATATTTGTACATGAAAACAAACTACCCCATTGCAAAACGGAAGCTGCTCTTCGTTTTTTTCACAATGCTTCTGCTTGTTTTTTTCAATGAAGCAAAAGCCTGTCACGGCCTTCCGCTTCTGAACCTGACAGCAACACCTGTTGCAGGAGGAATTCAGATCGACGCAAATTCTGATCCCTCCACATGCGGATGTGATCCATACTGGATGGAGGTTGAAGTGACCTGCAACCCAGCAGGATTTACCGGTGCGCCTCCCGTGCCGAGCAGTCTTTCATGGGGCAACATGCCTTGGTTTCATTCCAATGAAAACATTCCAAACATCATGTCTGATGCCTGTGCGCTTGAACCCTACAATTCAATACTACTTCCGTATCCCCAAATGTGTACCGGAACAATTTATTATTGGCGAGCGCGGGAATATGTTCAGGGAGATAATTCACAAGGGCCCTGGTCGGCCTCTGCATCTTTCACTACACCCGGCATTCCGCCATCATCCATTCTTACTGCGGTAGCAAATCAATACGATGCATGTCCCGGCACCACATTGCAACTTACTGCAAGTGTAAGCGGAGGCTGCCCGGGTGCGACCTATAATTATTCCTGGTCGCCGACAACGGGATTGAGTAATCCGAATATTGCAAATCCAACAGCGCTTGTAAGTACCGCAATCACCTATACGGTTACAACTTCTGGCGGATGCTTTACGATCACTTCTGCTGATGACACTGTTGGAATTACACTTGCACCGAATGTTACCCCGGGAACCGCAACCGGAAATCCATTGTCAATTTGTTCGGGAGGATCATCGCAGATTGTTCTCTCGGGAATGGGATCCAACAATATTCAATGGCAGGTTTCTCCCAATGGAACAAGCTGGTTCAATCTCGCAGGACAAACCGACGACACGCTGAATACCGGCACTCTTTCTTCATCGCTATATTATCAGGCGTTGGTAACAGGCAGCGGATGGCCGGGCAGCGGATGCGGAACTGTTGCATCAAATTCAGTACTCATCACAGTTTTGCCTTCACCAACAGCGAATGCTGGCGCAAACACAACAATTTGTTCGGGCTCATGCGCAAATCTCACAGGAAGCGGAGGTGTTAGTTATAACTGGATGCCGGGCAATTTATCAGGAGCAACAGTTAGTGTTTGTCCGGGTTCTTTCACAACATACACACTAACGGTGACTGATGCGAGTGGGTGTACAGGAACAGACCAGGTGGACGTAAGCGTTTCTATTGCGAGCGTTACTGCGAGTCCCGACGTAAGTATTTGCACTGGCAATAGTACCATTCTGCTTGCAAGTGGTCCTGCGGGAAATACCTATAGCTGGCAGCCGTCAGCGACCCTCTCCGGCGCCAATACAGCCAATCCATCAGCCACACCGGCATCTACAACTACCTACACCGTTACGGCGGTAAATTCATTCGGATGTACTGCTATCGATTCTGTTATTGTTACCGTTACTGCAGCGCCACCACTTACGCTTTCGAATGACACTGCACTTTGTGCCGGGGCAATGGCCACACTTAATGCGAGTGGAGCAACAAGTTATAACTGGCAGCCAGGAAATATGAGCGGGCCTACTGTTACGGTTTCTCCAATGACCACCACCACCTATGTGATCACGGGAAATAATGGAAACTGTATGAGTACCGATTCGATCATTGTTTCGATCACTCCTCCTCCGTCAGTTTTTGCCGGACCTGATTTTGCAATTTGCAATGGACAACAGGCAACACTTTCTGTGGCAACAGGGGGCACATACAATTGGCAATCAACAACAGGAATTATCGGAAGCAACACCACGCAAAATATTGTTGTTGATCCAACATCAAATACTTCTTACACCATAACAGTAACCGGCCCCGGAGGATGTATTTCAACCGATACAATTAATCTTACGGTGAATCCGGTTCCGAATGTTACTGCGTCTGCAACCAGCACAAGTATTTGTATTGGCCAGAGCACCACGCTCAATTCAAATGGTGCAACGTCTTATCAATGGATTCCGAATGTCGCGCTATCTAATCCGAATTCAAGCTCATCAAATGCTAATCCGCCAAACACTACAACTTACCAGGTTGTGGGAACAGATGCAAATGGATGCAGAGATACTGCTTCGATAACCATCACTGTTAATCCGCTGCCGAATGTAAATATTCTTGGTAACCCAACCGAATGTGGAGACACCACAGGATTTTTCTCTGATGGAGGAGTGGTCACAGGAACAGGGCCGTTCACTTACCAGATCGGCAGCCAAACGTATTCTACTTTACCGATCAGTGGATTCACTGCAGGAAATTATACGATAACCACTACAGACGCCAATGGATGTACGTCGTCACAGATTGTTGGCGTCAATGAAGTGAACACGGCAGTAGTGAATGCTGCTGCGAATCCTACATTCGGTGTTTATCCTCTCAATGTGCAATTTGCTGCAAGCGGCACTAGCGGTATCAATAATTATTTGTGGTCATTCGGCGGAACAGGAACATCGTCCAATTTTACCTACACCGCGCCCGGAACCTATACTGTCGTGCTCACTGCGTATAATGATGACCCATCTTGTGCGGTTTATGATACGCTTGTTATCACTGTTGTTGAACAAGCGTCTATTCTTCTTCCGAATGTATTTACACCGAATGCCGACGGAACGAATGATAATTTTTCTGCTACGGTAACAGGGGTCAGTGATATGAAAATAGAAGTGTTCGATCGCTGGGGTGCACGCGTGCGAGAGTCAGAGGTGCACGGCCTTTCTTCTTCACCGCAGGATGTTGCACTCTGGGACGGAAAATCAAAAGGCGGATCTGTAGCTGCAGATGGAACGTATTATTACATAGTAACAGCAACAGGGTACGATACAAAATTGTACACCTACAGCGGATTTGTAACATTGATCAAAGACAAACCATAAGGTGAATTTAAAAATGAAAGCCCGGAAAATTTTCCGGGCTTTTTTATTTTGGAACGAGCGATGAATTTTTATTCTCTGGAAATCTTGTAAACGTGATGAGTGTCGTTGTCAAATAAAACATCAAGAAAATAAATTCCGGGAGGCCAGGGCTCCGTATTTATTCCCATCGAAACATCTTTCGACCGGACAATTATTTTTCCTGTTGCATCAGAGATCACAACTTCTTTAGGATGCAATTGTTGTCCGCCGCCGGTAATGTAAAGCATTCCAGTTGCGGGCACCGGGTAGCAACGCACCTCATCAAAATTATGCAGCGGAGCCCCCGTGCTATTAACAGAATCGAGTACGAAAACAGTTGCAGTAAGCGAATCGCCGGTTGCAAAAACAGAATTGAATACAGTTGGCCAAACCACGATTACATTTCCACCAATTCGGAATAAGCCCTGCATGAACGTATCTGCAAACTGAACAGGAATAATGAAAAATAAACTGTCGCCCGGATTAATGTTAATAGAATCGACCGGGGGAAAATGAAGAGGAACAGTAGAAGCTCCGCGATCAATATAACCGTCAACCTGGATCGTGTCGTTGTAAGAAAAAGTGACCGAAGTATTTTTCAGAAAAGCACCGACAAGAACGGCGTTGTTGGAAGAATAAACCGTGTCGGGCATTCCACTGAATCCACTCACTCCGAAGCTCACCATATTCTGGGCGCGAAGAGAAGCGGTTCCGCAAAAAACCACGCATGCGAAACAGGAGAAAATAAATTTTCTGCGCAGGGTAAATAAAGATTGAACGGTTCGCATTGGTCTGTTATACGGTCTAACCCAAACAAAAATACCCTTGTTTATCCAAAAAAACATCTATTTTTGAAAATATCTTACGCGTTCAAAAATTATGAAAACGCTACAGCACATCATTGGATTAATGAACAAGGAAGAAGTTCGCCACCTGAAATTATTCATGGGCAGGACCAATGCGGGCGAAGAGCGGAAAGACGTGGAGCTTTTCGACTACATACGCGCGCATCACGAAGAGTATGATGAAACGAAAATTCAACACCGGCTCTATGGGCCGCGCGATAAAAATGCGCTGTATCGGCTGAAGAACCGATTGCTGGAAGACATTGGAAAAAGCCTGTCGCTTCAATATGTTGATGAAAATGATTTTAATGAAGTGGTGCACCAGTTGGTACTTGCGCGTTTGTTTCTCTCGAAATCACAATCGCAGGTTGCTCTTCACTACCTGCACAAGGCAGAAAAAAAAGCACAGGCCGCCGATAACCCGGGGCTGCTTGATCTTGTGTTCAGCGAATATGTCCGCTTTTCGCAGGAAACACTTGAGATCAATCCGACGGAATACATTCGAAAAAGAAAAAATAACCGCGAGCAGCTTAACCGCGTGCAGGAGATCGATGATATTCTCGCAGAAGTAGTTTACAAAGTCCGCACAACGCAGAATTTTTCGGGACAGGATTATCGTATGATCGAATCGCTCCGGAAAAAAGTGAATGAAATTTCGCGGCACAAGGATACACGCAGCAGCATACAGTTGCGATTTAAAATTTATCATTCGCTCAGCAGGATTCTCCTGCAGAAACAGGATTTCAGTTCACTCGAAAAATATCTCAAACAAACGTTCGAGGAATTTGCCGGCGAAGGATTATTCAACAGGAATAATCACGATACCAAACTTCAGTTGCTTACTTACCTGGCGAATGCGCAATATAAAAACGGGGAAATAGAACATTCACTGGCTACTGCGGAAAGACTAAGACACGCAATGGCAGAATTCGGCGGATCGCTGCACGATAAATATCTTTTTTTCTATTACAATATTCTTGTCATCAATTATTCAGGAAAAGATCCGGAAAAAGCAATCGCTATTCTAAATGAAGCGAAAGACAACCCGGTCATCAAAAAACTTCCGTTCTACATCGTCTTCATTTATCACAACCTCACGATCCTGAATTTTGATACTGGAAATTATCGCCAGGCCATTCGCCATCTTGTGAAACTCACTATGGAGCAGGGCTATTCAAATCTCGATCCTGTTCTTCGCATGAAGATCGCCGTAGCAGAATTGATCATCCGGTATGAGCTTGGTGATTTCGATGTGCTGGAGCGCCGACTGGAGCAGGTGAAAAAAGAATTTGCAGAAATGTTCCGGACCAAAGAAGGGAAGCGCCATCACGAAATGATCGCCATACTTACGGCAATGTATCATTCCTCCTCGGTGCGCCGCGATAAAATACTGGGAAAGAAGATCGAGAAATTTATTGCCGACAGATCGGGAAACTCACTGGCAAATGATGTGATCGATTACAACGACTGGCTTCACGCAAAGATTTCCTGATCAGCGCTGCTGATCATTCGTTCCTTCGTCTTCTGCTTTTTTCTTCGCAATGCGCACCTGCTCGTTATAAAGCGTGGTGTAATAATTATACTTCTCCATATTGTGGTGCTGATAGAAATACGCAGCAAGATTTCGCATGCGATCGTAATTCGCAGGATTTATTTTCGCCGCCATTTCCATTGCGCCGGCTGCACTCGCGGTATCTTTCATTTGCGTGTAAAAATTTGCAAGACTATTCCACGGCGCTTCTGAATCGGGTTTTTTTCTTGCGGCAATGTGAAGAAGATTGATCGTGCCGGCGGTATCGTGATCCTGTGAGAATTGTATGCGGCCCAATTGTTCGTAAGCAGAAACATAAGTAGAATCGACACGAATACAGGCACTGAGGTACCACACAGCCGAATCATGATTCTCCAGTTTGTCGTACGCCATTCCGGTATTGAAAAGCCCTTCCCCGTATTTCGGATTCAATTTCACCGCCTTCAGAAAATAACTGAGCGCCGGTTTGGGTTCATCCACGAAAAAATAAGTTGTTCCAAGATTACTCCATGCAGTAGGATAATAATCGGCGATCTCTGTTGCTTTTTTATAATAAGATCGCGCCTCCAGAAACAGGGACGCAGATTCGTCCATTTTCTGTTTTGCCTCGGCGTTCTTACGTTGATTCTGCAAGCGACTCGCATCGAGCCGGGCCTGCATAGCGCTTTTGGCAACGAGCGCACCGAGCAGCATATTTGCTTTTGCCGACTCGTGTGTGAATGCAATGTCATGCGAATAAAGAGTCATTTTGCTTTCCCAATCCTCATTGCGGAACCAACAGCGCACCGTAAAGATCAATGCGAGAAAAATAAGCACCGCGCGCGTCTGGGCGAATTGTGCAATTCCCCATTTGAAATTCAGCGGTTCGGTTTTCATCCATCGAAAAATAAACCACACCGCGATTATGCAGAATCCGAGCGAGGCGTCGAATACAAATCGCTCCGCCATTAAACCGGGAGCGGGCTCCAGGATATTGGAGTATGCTGCAAGATTAATGAGGTAAAATAATAATCCGAAACCAACAATACTTTTTTTCTTCAACTCGCGAAGCGCAATAATTCCGAGTGCGCCGTACGCAACCAAACCGAAGATGGAAACAGGATTTGACCAGGTTGCCAGCGGAACATAATTGTAACCGTAATAATAAACGAGCGGATAAGGAATAACGTGTAACCATATATATTTTGCGAGTACATAAAATGCAGTTGCGAAGAGATTCAGAATTCCCGGATGTGTAGGCAGAGGATTTTCAAATTGCTGGAACGTTCTCGTTTGTGGAGGCAAAAGCATTTTCTGAAGCAACACTGTAAAAAGCCCGACAGCAATAAGCGGCAAAACATACAGCGCGATCTTTTTCCAATTAGCATTCGTGAAAAACCAAAGTGCAAGCGGAAGGGTTGCATAGAAAGGGATCACCGTATGTTTTGATAACATTCCCAGCCCGAAAAAAACAGGGGCAATAATAAGATGCTGCATTTTTCCGAGACAAATACTCAGCCGAGATCTGTTTGGAAAAGGATCAGGGCCCGCAAGCGGCGGAAATGTTTGCGAGAAAATACGTATTGAAAAATGACTCTTCGGCCGATTCTCATCAAACTGAAACCAGATGGAACGGATCGTGAGCAGCGAAAAAAGCAAGGCGAGCAATTCATCGCGGCATTTGATATTATCCACCACTTCGGTATGCAGCGGATGAACAAGAAAGATCAGGCACACAAAAAAACTGAACCAGTCGCCCTGCGTAGAAAACCATTTACGCAGAATTCCGAAAAGAAGAACGAGAATGATCCCGTATAAAAAAACACTGATGAAATGACTGATGTGAGGATGCTCGCCGAAGAGCGCGGCCTCTATTGCAAATGTAGTAAGCACCACCGGCCTCCAGGAATATCCCGAACCGTCGTTATTGAAAAAAGTACGCGTGTGCCAGATAGCCGGAATTCCCTTCCAGCCCTTCTGTGTAAGTTTATTTCCCCCCTCTTTCGAATTAGTATAAAATTCATCGTCGAGCGCATACCCATTGTAAATTCCGTTTCCGTAAACAACAAAACACAGAAGAAACAGGACCTTCTGAAATAAATTCCTGCTTAAAAAACCGGAAATGCCGCCCTTTTGAACCGGGCGGGCCGTCCGTTGCTTCGGCGCCGGCTTATCTCCTTGCCGAATATTCGAAACAGCTTGCCTGCCCTGTAACTTTGATTTGTTTTTTTTACCGCCCGACATTTAACGAAAGCGAAAATAGCAAGAAGCCCCCTATTGCCCACGTGGCATATTTAATTATTTTTGTCTATAACGTTAACCCGGCAAACTATGAAACAAACGTTACGAAACCTCGTTGTCATTTTTTCTCTTTTTATTTTTCCGGAATTGGGTAAATCCCAATGTCCGAATGACAATGTACTCGTCGCAGGAAATCTCACTCCCCCCGGAGTCACACTTTCCACCACACAGAATTATCAATTCGGCCAGTACGTGCTTGCGAATGTTGTTGCAGGAGCAAATTACACCGTCTCCACGTGCAGCAATTCTTCGTTCGACACACAGCTTACTGTTTACAATGATGCAACAGGAGCTTTTCTCGCCTATAATGACGATTTCTGCGGACTGAGATCGCAGACAAGCTTCACTCCGAATTTTTGCGGAGAAGTTCGTGTACTCGTCGATCTTTTTTTCTGTTCCACTTCCACTTCTTCGGTTGATGTAACAATGACAATGAATACTGCCGGATCGGGCATTCCTTCGCTCACCTCTGCGCCCGACCTGCAGGCATGCACGAACAATACGGTTACTCTTGGAATTGCAAACAACGGCAGCGGGGGAACAACTCCTTACGCTTATGATTGGCAACCACCAACTAATCTTGCAAGCAGCACCGTGCCGCAAACAACAGCAACAGTTACCGCTACGCAGGATTATACACTTACACTTACTGATGCGAATGGATGCAAAGCCACCGATACGGTTTTAGTAACGCTATTGCCGGCGCCGACGGTGAATCTCGGAAATGATACTACGCTGTGCGGCGGGCCTATTCTTCTCGATGCACAAAATCCGGGAGCAACTTATTTGTGGAGCACCGGCGCAGGAACACAAACGCTGAATGTAACGCTGAGTGGAAATTATTCTGTTGCCGTGCAGGACCTGAACGGTTGTATGAATTCCGATAACATTATCATCACCATTAATCCGAATCCGGTTGTTTCATTGGGAAATGATACCAGCACGTGCAATGCAAATCTTACGCTCGACGCCGGCGCAGGTTTTTCTAATTATTCGTGGACCACAGGATCCAGCGTTCAAACCACCAACGTTACTTCAACAGGAAATGTGGCTGTGCTTGTTACTGATGGAAACGGATGCCAGGCCAGCGATACGGTGAATGTGACTATGAATCCGGCGCCCACAGTGAATTTAGGAGCCGACACTACACAATGCGGAGGAACAGTTACACTCAATGCCGGAAATCCCGGCGCACTTTATTTCTGGTCCAATTCCACTTCATCGCAAACAACATCTGTTTCTTCAACAGGAACTTATTCTGTGGATGTAATAACCGCAGCAGGATGTTCCAACTCCGACACGATCAACGTTACGATCAATAATCAGCCGAATGCAAATCTTGGCCCCGATACCGCCATCTGTACTGCTGCAATTGTTCTTGATGCCGGAAATCCGGGAGCAACTTATTTGTGGAACAACGCAGCAACTTCTCAAACTATTTCTGCAGGAACAGGAACGTGGTCGGTGCAGATCACAGACCCATCAGGATGTTCTGCGCAGGACACTGTTGTAGTAACTGCTAATGTTCCGCCTTCAGTTTCTGCAGGGCCCGACCAGGATATTTGTCCTTCACAATCTGCAACACTTACCGGCTCCGGCGGATTAACTTATGTGTGGAGTACAGGTGCGCCTACGCAAAGTATTTCGGTCAGTCCGAGTACTACGACAACTTATTATGTAACGGGAACAGACATTAACGGATGTTCTGCTTCTGATGTGGTGCTGGTGAATGTACTTCCCGGCTCCAATGCGCAATTTATTTTCAACGTCACAGGCGCAACGGCAAACTTCACCAATCAATCTACCAATGCTGTTTCTTACAGCTGGAATTTTGGCGATGCAAGCGGCACAAACACCAGCGCAAATCCAAGCCACACTTACAATGTAAACGGAACGTACACCGTTACGCTTACGGTTACCGGCCCATGCGGAACAGATACGTACACACAGGTGGTCACAATCACGCAGGTGGGATTGCAGGATGTGGATCTCGCCAATTCGCTGAGCATTTATCCGAATCCGAATGACGGGCAATTCACCGTTTCATTTGAATTCTCCAAAGCGAAAAATGTAACCATAGAAGTGGTGGATGTAGCGGGAAGAAATATTTTCACCGACGAAGAAAGCAACATCACTTCTTTCAAAAAAGAGATCGGCCTTACCGCCGCCGATAACGGAATGTACTTAGTGAGAATTCTCACGAACGATGGAGTGGTGACGGAGAAAGTAATGGTGCAGCGTTAAAACTATACTGTACGAACTACGAAATACACGAAGTACGAAGTTTCGTATTCGTTTCGTACTTCGTACTTCGTGTATTTCGTATTTCGTAGTTCGTACAGTAGTTGTATTGCAGCACAACAGGCATACCTAAATAAAAAAAGACCGTCCCTGAGAACGGCCCCTTTTCCAGGATCATTAGCATTATTTTTCTACACCACCACAATCGAGAGCGGCTGTCCCCAGTCCTGTTCCCCCTCTTTTGTAACCGCGCGGTGACGGAAAGAATACTGCGCCCCCACGGTCAGTCCGTTTATAGTAGTATGCGCCTGCATGGTAGCCGGGGCGAGGTGCCAGCCATTGGCCATGGAAGGTTCCATTGCATATTCCCAGTTGTGCATTCCTCTTTCTATTCCTTCTGCCCTTAAATCTATAGACCCGGAAACCGATCCGTGTTTCACTCCGAATACGTGATGCTGCGGATGGGTCAGTGTTTTCATTTGCATTCCGGAACTGAGGATCATTACTTCTTTGTTTGCATCGGCAACCGAAGGATCGTTCACAATTCCTTCTACATACAATGCAAGTTGTGTGAGCAACTGGTTGAGCACTTCCTGTTTCTGATGCATTACACTTTTGAGCGCCGCGCCTCCACCGAGAGCAGCCGTGTCGGCGTTCTGCAATGTGGTGATCGCAGTGGTAACTGCCGCAAGCGCCGGATGCGGAGTTGGAAAATTTGCATTGCCGGTCATGGATGCCACAATGTGATTGCCCAACTCAATGAGTTGCGGAACGCTTTTTCTTTTCAGATCAAGGTTGATTTTTGGTTTCATAAAAATTGGTTTTTAAATGGTTTGATTTTTATTGTCCGCAAAAGAAATAAAAACATTTCGTGATACTCGTTTTCAACCGCTTATGATCGGATAAAATGTGTGGTCCCCGCATTAAGACATGGAATGGAATTGCAAACATTTTCTGGAGTATTTAATTTCTGCTTCACTCCGCATTTTTTTAGTTGTTAATTGATCCGTGGAATTCTTCAATGGTGAGGTTGTTCAGATGTTTGTGACGGCGATGCTTGTTGTACCAACCTTCAATGTATTCGAACACCGCTAATTTAGCCTGAAATTTTGATTCGTATTTTTCCTGATAGACCAACTCTGTCTTGAGGGTCTTGAAAAAACTCTCCGCAACAGCATTGTCCCAGCAATCACCTTTTCTGCTCATGCTTCTCTGAAGTTTAGGAAACCTCTTCATCTCGTCCACAAATTCATCGCACGCATACTGAATACCTCGGTCAGAATGAAAAGTGAGTTGCTGATCCCTCGATAGTTTTCGATTTGTTGCTGCCATTCTAAATGCTGGAACACTTGTGTCACAGGTTTTCATCGTTTCACTCAGCGCCCATCCGATCACTTTGCGATCAAAAAGATCGATCACTGTTGTCAAGTAAATCCAACCGCCTCCAGTGTAAATGTAAGTGAGATCTGACACCCAGGTGTGATTCATTCTTGCGGGGTTGAAATTTCTACTCACTATATTTTCAACCACAGGATAACGATGCGAAGACTGAGTCGTCACTTTGAATTTCTTTCTTACGATGCTTCTTATGCTTTGTACTCTCATCAGTTTTGCAACTGTAGGTTGTGATACTTTTATTCCTTCACTATTCAACTGAGCAGTTATTCTCGGGCTGCCATATCGTTTTCTGCTTCGCTCATGCACGCGTTTCACTTGCTCTTGCAGGTATGCACCACGCCTTGCGCGTACAGAGGGAACACGCACTTGCCAATTGTAAAATCCGCTCTCACTCACTTTCATTATCCTACACATCTTCCCGACAGGAAACTCAGTTTTATGCTTGTCAATAAAACTAAATTTCATTTGCCGCTCTTGGAGAAGATGGTGACCGCCTTTTTTAAGATGTCCCGTTCCAATGTTACTTCATACAATTCCTTTTTCAACCTACGCAACTCGTCCTCTTCCTTACTTCGTGGTCGTTCTTTCGCTGCTGATTCATGCGTAAGTTTTCCTTCATGATACGCACGTTTCCAAAGCCGGAGTGTCTCGGTGTTGATATTTAATTCCTCGGCAACCTGCTGAACGCTGCCTCTTTGATTACTTAATTCTACGGCTTTGATCTTGAAATCTTTTCCGTAACGCATTCTTACCTGTTTCATTTTCATTGGTCGCATCGTTTAGCTAAAAATAATTACTCCAGTCTAAGTTATCAACTCCATCTTTCTGTTGGGTGTTATGTTTTAAGAATAAGTGCAAGTGACGGAGATGTGAGATCAGAGAAGTTGTGTATAGTTAAATAATTTTACGAATCCGAAAAGTTGTGAAGGAATAAAATTTATTTCCCCATCCTGCACGTACTCAAATCAGAAGCAGCGGCAACGGCCTTAAGCGATTTATCTGTATCCAGTTGACTTTTCACATTACCGTCATTCGGGTCAAGTTCAAGAACAAACTGGAACCACGCTTTTGAGCAGGCATAATTTTTCCTGATGTAGTTGTAGCTCGCAAAATATTTGCCGGCCACAATGAGTTCTTTTTTGTTTTTGTCTTTATCGGCAATGGCAAGATCATAGAACGCCTCGTAGAATTTCCGCGCACTGTCTGACTTTACATCCGGGTCGAGCGATGCATTGCAGCGGCCCCTCCAATACCAGCCAATCGGATTTTTCGGATCGAGCACGCACACTTTTTTGAAAGCGCTGTCGGCATTTACATAATCTTTCTGCAGGAATAAAGAACGGCCATAAGCATTGTAATCAGAGATGTTCGCCTTTGCCGGGTTGCCGTCTATCTTCTTTTTGTAAGTGGCCGCGGCCTGATCGTACTTCTTCATTTTAAAATATTCCCCGCCCAACTCGAAGTAAATATCTTTTCGTGAAGTGTCTGTTTTCAATCCGGCTTCGTAATCCATAATGGCAAGTGAATCCATATTCTGTTTTGCATATCCGCGCGCGCGATAAATGTAATCGTCGGCAAGCAGCGCCGGTTTTCCATACAATTTCTGCTTCGCAAAAAATTTATTGAAATAGTCCACGCACTTTGCAGCATCAGGAGTTTTCATGTCGAGATAAGAACGGCCAACGATGCGATACACCACAGAGATCGTGCTGTCGCACTGTAAAACCTGTTGTCCCTGTTTGATGGAATTATCAAAGTCGCCGCTCTTGTAAAGGAATGCGCAATAGCGGTAACGCGAATAACAATCGGGATTGAGCGCGAGGTATTTTGAATAGCTGTAAGAAGCGGAATCGAATTTCCCGATCTGGTATTGCGCCTCTCCGCGCAGGCGATACGCTGGCGCAAAAGTAGAATCGATCTTCAGCGCAAGATTATAATAACCGATCGCCGACTGCATATTTTTTCCGTTCGCATAAAGATTACCGATGCGCACATACGCTTTGCACGATTTTGCATCGAGCTTCGCAGCATTGGTGTAATTGGTGACTGGAGCGCTGCCTTCCACCGGATTTTTTTTGTAAAGAATATCGCCGCGTGTAAGAAACACATCCGGATTTTTCGGATCAAGTTTTTCTGCCTTCGCAGTAAGATCGAGTGCCGCCTGGAAATCGGGAGCCGTTGCAGCCAGCAATGATTTTGCCATTTCAAGATCCAGTTGCGCTTGTCGCTGCGGAGTGAGTGTTGTTCCTTTTTTTCCAACTTCTGTTGCAATGAGCGCTTGGGCATATGCGATCTCTTTCATTCCATCATCTGCTTTTCCGGATGATAGTGAATAGCGCGCCATGCCTATGTGTACAAGGGGATTTGTTGCGTTGATATCAATTCCCTTCTGAAATTGTGCTTTCGCCCCTTCGGGATCATCCGATTTCAGGAGCAGATCGCCGTAGTAGAAAAAATTATCTCCGTTGGTTGGATCTTTTGCCACGAGCTGATCGAACGTAGTTTTCGCTTTCGGAAATTGTTCATCGTCGGTAAGGCGAATCGCATCCTGCAGCGTTTGCGCGGATATTCCTGTTCCGATCAGGAGAGCGGAAATGACAGAAATGTATTTTGTTTGCGTTTTCATATGCGATGCAAAAATAATTATCTAATTCTCATTGGTAATCAATTAACACTTTTCTTTCTGTGGGATTTGAAGGTGCCAGCCCGGCATGCTGTATGATCAATTGGCCCCTGTCCCTGTAACAGAAGGTGGCAAAGCCTGTGCCAAGCCCCGCCCGCATTCCTATTTTCACTATGTAAATGCCTCGTGTAAACGGATATGCTTTTGTTACAAGATCGCTCTGCGTGGGATGAACAGCAGCGCTTGTTTCATTGCCGATCATGGCCATACTGATGAGGGAACGGCGCTTACTATCTTCATCGCTGTATTTTTCGCCCAGCCAGTTGAGTCCAACTACGCCAATGGCATTGGCATTATGCGAAACATAGTTGATCACACTGTCGCTGGAATTCACGGCGAAACAATTTTTCCCCGGCGCTTTTCCGCCAAGAAGTGTATCGCAGAGATAGCGCAGGTTGGAAGAAGTTCCGTTGTCAAAAACGAGATTCAGATTTCCGAGTTTCGAATTGGAATTGATCGAAGACCACAGCGAATCTTTTCCCGAAAGAATATCACGAATCTGCTCTACAGAAAAAATACTGTCGGGATTTTCGCGGTTCACCAGCAGCACCACCGCATCAGAACCGATCAGTATTTGTTCGATGCCGAATTTTTTGGAATGGAAAAAATCAATTTCCTGTTTGTTCAGTTGACGCGTCATGATCGCGAGACGCGAAGTGTCGTCGAAAAGCGCTTTGAGAACGAATGGTTCTGTTCCGTAATTCTGGCAAAGAAATGCATCGGGATAAGAATATTCAAATGCGTCGATGAGTTCGTCGGAGACGGGCCGCACATTTTCGTCAATGAAAATTTTTATTTTTCCACGCGTCGGCGTATCGATGTCATCGGGATGGGCAATAGGATCGTTGCAGGCGAAAAAAAAGATCGCGGCGAAAAAAAGAAATTTATTATTCATCTTCTTCATCTTTCAATTCACGTTTGTATTTCAGCCACACGGTAACTCCGCGGAAGAGCGCCCACACTACGAGAACTAATCCGATATAAATTCTGTTCGGCTTCGGAAAGCGATCGGGCATCACATTAGTTGCAAGAAACAAATAACCCAGGCCGAGGAAAATGAACACCATCGAGAATGAAAGCAGGAGGGTGATCTTGCCCGGGCCCGGGTTATTGAAGATCTGCAAGCGAAAAATTTTATTGCAACAGGAATTTTACCGGCTGAATTACTTTCACACGAACTGTGCGGCCGTTTGTTGTTCCTGCATTCCACTTCGGCATTTGCTCTATCACACGTTTTGCTTCTTTGTCGAATCCGGGAGAACCGGCGGTCTTTGCAATATCAACGTTCGTGATCGAGCCGTCTTTTTCCACAACGAAAGAAACCCAAACCGTTCCGGTTTTATTCGCTTCTTTTTCGATCACCGGGTATTTAATATTTTTCTGCAGGTAAGCATTGAAATCATACGCGGCCTGCGGCAATTGCTCAGAGTAAGTGAAGATCTCTTCGGGCTTCTCCTGTTCAACAGGAGTAGAAGATGTTGGCGTTAGTTCAGTCGGCTGATCATCATCCGGCCCGCTCTGCGTAGTGATACCGCTTTTTGAATGTGTGGTATCAGGCGGCGGCGGTTCCACATCTTTTTCCGTGATCTCAGGCGTAGTGAAGTGAATCATTTTTTGCTGAGGCGGCGGCGGCGGCGGCGGCGGTGGTGGTGGTGGCGCATCTTTATTTACCGGCGGTGCATCTTTCAATGTTACTTCGGTAATTTTTTCTTTTGGTTTTGTCGGGCCATCATTGTGTTTCATGACGATCGCGAGAAAAACCCAGAACAAAAGCAGCACCGTGGAAAGCCCTGCAGAAATGAGGACCACCTTTCCGTAGTTGCGGCGAATGAGATAAGCGCCGTACGAACGATTCCTGTTTTCGAAAACAAGTTCGTTGCGTTCGCCTAAAATTTCATTGTTCCAGTTAGCCATGTGAGTTGAATTTTAATTGGTAAAAATTCAGCGTTTTATTTTTTTAGTGAGGCGCCCCTGCAGCTGCTGCGGTCGGATCGGGGGTGTCAAGTTCTTTGTAATGCGTTCCTGTTTTTTTCGAAAGCGCTTCAAGCTCTACGCGCGTAATGGGCGTGAGCGCGAACTGGTGTTCCACATCACATATTTTCAATTCATCGATCACGTTCACCACGTCGCCGTAATGTGCCTCTCCTCCCCATTTCACAATGAAGAATGGCGCATCTTTCGCCTTCACGTGAGTTTCTTCGATCTTGAATTTTTCTTTCCGGAAAGTAGAATCGGCCATGCCGCCCGCTTTGTATTTTGTGCGTAGCGCTTTTGTTTCAGCAATGATCGCAGCGTTTCTTCCTGCTACGTATTCGCGCAGTCCGCCTTTTTTCGGATCGAGATTTACTTCGTTAAGCACGGTCTGATCGTTGAGCATTCCTTCGTAATAATAAACCTTGTGGTCTTTATTTCCATCGAGGAGAAGCGTGATCGCAAGTTTGTTGTTGATCTTCGTAGTGTTAGTGTCCTTCACATCCTTCGGCATGCGGATCTCCATGGTCTTGGATTTATTCAACTGCGAAGTGAGGACGAAGAACGTGAGAAGCAGAAATGCAAGATCCACCATCGGCGTCATGTCAACGCGTGGATTTCCGCCGCCTTTTTTCCGGCCTTTTTTGTGATGTTTACCACCACCTCCGCCACTATCGGTATTTACTTCTGCCATTTTTATTTTTTTTCTTCTCTTTCCATAAGATGCAGGAAAAAGAAAGTTTCCATAAATTATTTTCCCGGAGGATTATTAGGATCGCTTTCCAGCGAGGTGATCAGGTTGAAGGTGTACACTTCCTGTTTTTTGAAAAGCGCAATTACGGCATCTACTTTTTTGTAAGAAGATTTTCCATCGGCTTTTATTGCGTAACGGAGTGGCTCCACTTTTTTATTATCCGATTCCTGGTCTTTAGCCCATTTGAATTCTTCTACACGCCCTGCATTGATCCAATAAGAAAGCTGATCTTTCTCATCGGCATTAGTTGCGGCCGTGTCAAGCGGAATTCCTTTCGTGGCTTTATTCATCCGGTCTCTTTCCGTTTGATCTGCGTCAATGAAATCGGGCAGTTGTGAGAAAGGAACACCGAACGATTGCAGTGATCCGAATTTCTGGATCTCTTCTTCTGTGAATTTCACATCGGGATAATATCTCGCCATGGAATTCATCATCCGCTTGAGCATTTCTATGCGCACATCTTTTCCTTCCAGGTTAAAGAAAACACGCCCTGCAGTATCTACAGTGATCAGCATGGTATTCTTCGGAAGGATAATATCTGAAATGGAACTCGGCGTGTCAACAATGACCGGTTCCGGTGCGCGCATGGTTGCGGTAAGCATGAAGAATGTTACGAGCAGAAATGCAAGATCCACCATCGGCGTCATGTCCAGTGCAGGACTTGATTTCGATACTTTTATTTTTGGCATTTGCAGGTGGTATTAATTTCGTTTCAGAAAAATTTCTGCTTAGTGTTTTTTGGCAGCAAAAGTCTGAAGGATGCTGAAATTTGCTTCGTCAATTCCGTAAGTGATGCGATCGATCTGCGTGGAAAACACGTTGAAGAAAATGATCGCGAGACAGGAGCCGGTGATACCGATGAATGTATTCACGAGCGCTTCAGAGATACCGGTTGCAAGTGCGTTCGAATCCGGTGCGCCAGAAGTTGCAAGCGCAGAGAAGGAGCGGATCATTCCCATTACCGTTCCGATCAGTCCGATAAGTGTAGCAATGGAAGCGCAGGTAGAAAGAATGACAAGATTTTTAGAAAGCATCGGAAGTTCAAGAGAAGTTGCTTCTTCCAGGTCTTTCTGTATGGCTGCAATTTTTTGTTCTTTATCGAGCTGCGTATCATTTTCCACAATGCGGTATTTCTCGAGGCCGGAACGAACCACGTTACCAATGGAACCTTTCTGGCGATCGCAAGCGGCCATTGCTTCTTCTATATTTCCGCTCTCCACGAGTTCGCGGATGTTGCGCACGAAATTGGAAATGTTTCCTGTGCCGCGCGCGCGCATGATGGTGATGAGGCGCTCAATGGCGAAAGTAATTACCATCAACACGATGGTGATGAGGATAGGCACGATAACGCCGCCCTTATAAACGGTGCCGAAAATATTCAGCGGATGACCTTTTTCTAAATCGTGGTTTTCAAAATTGTCGGGATTGCCCAGAAATTTTTTGAAGATAACGATGGCAATGATGAGCTCTACGATCATCACCGCAAAAGTAAAGTAGGCCTGCAGGTTCGAGGTCTTCTTGTTCATAGTGATTGGATTTATTGGTTTGGTATTGGTTAAATTATTCGTGGTTTCCGAGGCGAACGATCTTCCGTCAGCATTTTTCTTTTTCAGAAGGAGAAAACGGAAAAACCGCTCTCGCACAAGGGGGTCAAACTTACAAAAAAGCCGCCGATTACTGAAACCTTTACAAGGCCGCGATGAGGGCGTTTTTCCATGGATTCTTACACGAAGTAACGGCAAAAAACGCGGCCTTCTCCGGACTTTTAATAAGTGGCAAATGAAGAAGGATAAATGGCAAATTTCAGAGGGAAAAATTATTTTTTCTGGTTTTTTTTGCCAACCCCCAGCAGGGGAATGAGCGTGATGACAATGAGAAATATTACAACATAGCCCACGTTATTTTTCACCCATTCTATTCTTCCCAGAAAGTATCCGCTCAATCCCAGGATAAAGATCCACGCGAGGGCGCCCAGAAAATTGAAAATTGAAAAGCGCACAAGATCGACGCGGATGGCTCCCGCGAGGATGGGCGCGAAGGTGCGTATCACGGGAAGAAATCTTCCGAGAAAGAGTGTTTTCCCTCCGTGTTTTGCATAAAAAATACGAGTCACCTCGAGGTATCTCTTTTTGAAAATGAGTGAATCTTCTTTTCTGAATAATGCCGGGCCTAATTTTTTTCCGAACCAGTAACCTGAATAATTTCCGAGAATGGCTGCGAGCGAAAGAAGAATAAGAAGAAGAACAATATTAATTCCGAGTAAAGAAGGATGCACCGTGCAGAACATTCCGGAAATAAAAATGAGCGAATCGCCGGGAAGAAAAAATCCGATCATCAAACCGGTTTCGGCAAATACAACGAACAGCAATAATGCGAGCCCGCCATATTGAATGATGGAAGCCGGATCGGTAAGCTCTTTCAGAAAACCCCACATTTGTATTTACAATGTACGATTTACGATTTACAATTTGGAAGTGGGAAGGAAGAAGATTTTGCCGGAAACCGGGAGCATCAAAAATTGTACATCGTACCTCATTCCGTTTTCACAATCTTCAGCGCCGAAACTTTTTCGCCGGAAACAATATTCAAAAAGTAAATTCCGTTTGATTCGTCCTGCAGATCGATCGGAAGATCATTCCCGGAAATATTTTCTTTTGCAAAAACAATTTCCCCAAGCGAATTATAAATTTTCACATCATAAGCACCCGAAAAATCAGTATGAAGATTGAAAATCCCGGAAGACGGATTCGGATAAATATTAAAATCCGGAGAAAAATTATTTTCATTCACGCCCGTGGGAGAAGAAAGCCGCGCAAGAAAAGCATCGCTCGTGTTGTTGAATTCCGTATTCGTTTGCGTGATGTTGTCGAAAGAAACCGAAGAGCAATTGAAATATCCGCCGACAAAAACATTTCCCAAGGAGGTAACCGCTACCCCGCCGCTGAAAATAGTAGTTGGATTTCCGGCGCTCTTTGCCCACTGCACATTTCCGGCTGCATCCATCTTTGCAAGAAAGACCTGGTTGCCCGAAGTATTGGTTAGTGTTGTATTGCCAATGGCAATGGACGAAGAACCGAAATACCCGCTGAGAAAAATATTATCATTCGCATCGCTGGTTATTCCTGAACAATAATCCTGCCCGCTTCCACCGAAACTTTTTGCCCACAGAATATTTCCGGCCGTATCGAGTTTGGCAACAAAAACATCGTACAGGTAAGAATTCTGATTTTCATTCGTGAGCGTGAAATTTCCAAACTGAATGGAATTGCTGCTGAAATACCCGGTGAGTAAAATATTTCCCGAAGCATCCGCTGCTAATTTGTAACCGACATCGTCTCCATTGCTGCCGAATTTTTTTGCCCACAGAATATTTCCCGCCGGGTTTGTTTTAAAAAGGAAAACATCATCAGTTCCTGAATTTGTCAATGTGATTGATCCGAATGTAATAGAAGCGCTGCTGTAGTCGCCGGTAAAATATCCGTTACCGGCGGCATCTGCACAAACCGCGTTTCCATAATCATGGTTTGTTCCCCCGAAAGTTTGACCGCCACCCGGAGTTGAAATAGAAATGTTGTAATACGAAATAGTGTTATTAATAAATTCTCTTGACCCAACAGAATAATTGCCGCTTGCAGAATTGATATATCCTTTCGCATACGACTTGCAGGTCTGGCAGCCGCCCCAGTTTGCACCGGCCGAAATAAAATTTCCATTCGCGTCATACGATGCAAAAAACATAGACGGGTATCCGTCGAAAAGCGTTGCAGTTCCAACATACGGATCACCGACAAACGAACCGCAAATGTGAATGTGATTTGCGGCATCAATGGAAATTGCAGTTGCTTTTGTAGTTCCGGGCCCGCCTCCCTGTGTGCGCACCCACAAGGCATTTTCATTCGCATCAAATTTCACAAGGAAAAAACTTTCACCGCCACTCGTGGTGCGGACCGCAAAACAATTCCCGAAAAAAAGCGTGTCGCTGTAAAAAGATCCGCACATGTAAATATTTCCGGATGCATCAGCACAAATGTCGTACGCTTTATCATTTCCGGTTCCAATGTAACGCATCGCCCAGTCCCATGCCGGCGCCTGTGCATACGAATACGCGCATGAGAAAATAAAAATGAAGAAAATGTAAAAGCAACTTTTCATTGGGACGAAGGAAGAAATTTCTTATACGCAAGTTAGTGCGGGATATTGTTTGAAACAACTTTTTCATTGTAAATTTTCATTGGCAAATTATTTCAATTCACCCTCCCACTTGCTCACCACCGCGGTTGCTACTGCATTGCCCGCAACATTCGTAGCGCTTCGTCCCATGTCGAGCAACCAGTCAATGGCAATGATGATGGAAAGTCCTTCTGCGGGAATATGAAATGTGTCGAGCATGCCCGCGATCACTACGAGCGACGCACGCGGCACACCCGCGAGGCCCTTGCTCGTTACGAGCAACATCAGCATCATAGTTATTTGTTGCCCGATCGAAAGATGCATTCCGTATGCCTGCGCAATAGAAACTGTTGCGAAGGTCATGTACATGATGCTTCCATCGAGATTGAAAGAATATCCCAATGGCAAAACAAATCCGATGATCTTGTCGCTGCATCCGAATTTCTCAAGTGCATTCATCGTTTTGGGCAATGCAGCTTCTGAACTCGAAGTGCCGAATGCAAGGAGCATGGGCTCGCGAATGAGTTGCATCAATTGAAAATATTTTATGCGGAATAAAAAACAGATCAGCGGAAGAATCCCGAAAACAAAAACGACAAGTCCGCCGAAGAAACAAAGAATTAATTTTAAATAACCAACAAGAATTCCCAATCCGTGCACAGCGATCACTGCGGCTACCGCACCGAAAACCGCGAGCGGCGCAAAGTACATTACGTATCCCGTAACCTTGAGCATGATGTGCGCGATCGCATCAAAAAATTCTACTACGATCTTTCCTTTTTCTCCAACGGCAGAAACCGCCGCAGCGAAGAATAAAACAAAAATGATGATCGGCAGAATATCATTCTTCGCCATGGAGTCGATGATGTTCTTCGGAAAAATGTGCAGGATGAATTCAGGCGCATTGAATTTTTGCGTGGCAACGATCTTCTGCGTTGCATCGTGCACGTCGAGCGAAGTTCCGGGATGAAATAAATTCACGATGAGCAATCCCATTGTGAGCGCGATCAATGTTGCACAGGTGAAATACAAAAGTGTTTTTCCGCCAATGCGGCCCATCGCAGAAAAACTTCCAGACTTGACAAGGCCGGTGAGTAAAAGCGAAAACACCAATGGAGCAACGATCACTTTCACCAGCGAAAGAAAAATATCGCTGAGCAAATGATAGCCGAGCACTTTTTCTGTTGCGAATTTTTTCACGCCTTCGCGCACCGCGGGAGGAAGCGCATCCTCATTTACATTTTGCCAGATGAGATGATGCGCAATAATTCCGGCAACAATGCCGAGTACGAGTCCGATGAGGATCCAGAAGGAAAGGCCGGACTTTTTAAGCATGAAAAAAAATTAGGGAGTGATGATCGTCGTTGGATTCGGAGTTGCTGTTCCTATATTCAGCAAAAGATCAGGAAGCAAACCGAGAACGAGTGTAGCCACGGCGGTCACAAAAAGCAACGCCTGGTGCGGGATGCCGGCGTTGATTAAATTTTCATTCGGCGCTTCTTTGAAATACATCGCGATGATAATGCGGAAATAATAATACACACCGACGAGCGACGCAAGAATTCCGAGAATAGCAAGCCAGTAATGCCCGCTGACGAGAGCTGCATTCAGCACATAATATTTTCCGAAGAAACCTGCAGCCGGCGGAATTCCCGCAAGAGAAAGTAAAGCGATCGTCATGGCAACCGCGAGCATAGGATTCTTTTTTCCGAGCCCGTTGAAATTGTCAATGCGATCGCTGCCCGTTTGTTCGCTCACATTGAGCAGCACGGTGAATGCAGTGATAGTAGCAATGGAATAAGCCGCGACATAATAAATAATTGCCTTTGCAGAAAAATTACTGAACGCCGCAACAGCAAGCAATAAAAATCCGGCGTGAGAAATACTTGAGTAAGCCAGCATGCGTTTCACACGATCCTGCGCAACAGCAGTAATATTTCCAATGACAAATGTGAGTCCGACGCAAACGGAAATTACCGGGATCCAGAATGGAGTAATGCCGTTGAAAACGGAAGTGAGAAACAAACGCATGATCATTGCAATGGCTGCGGTCTTTACGACGGTTGCCATGAATGCGGTCACCTGCGTGGGTGCGCCTTCGTACACATCAGGCGTCCAGAAATGAAATGGCGCAGCGCCGATCTTGAAAAGCAAACCGACAAGCAATAGAAGAACGCCTGCGTAAAGCAAACTTGCGGAAGTTCCCGGCGCGGTGTTGCTCACCACGTAGCTGATCATTTTCAGATCGAACGAACCCGTTGCTCCATAAATTAATGCGATGCCGAATAATAAAAATGCAGAAGCAAAAGATCCGAGCAGAAAATATTTGAACGCCGATTCATTCGAAGAAAGATCACTTTTGTTGCTTCCTGCAAGAACGTAAAGCGGAATGGAAAGAATTTCTATTCCCAGAAAAAGCATCGCCATATTACTGTAGCACGTTAGGATCACCGCGCCAACGAGAGAAAATATTACCAGCGCATAATGATCGCTCTCGTTCGATTCTTCCCTGAAAAATTTAAACGACATGATGAACCACAATAATGCAGTGACAAGAATTATGGAAGAAAGAATGATGGAAGAATGGCCGAAGTCGATCATCTGGTTGAAGGAATGCAACGGTGTAATTTCTGCAGAAGTTGGAATGTGATGATGCATATCCGTCATTCCGTTGAACAGCGGGCCCAGTTTTCCGTCGTCGTACCACCAATAGGAAATAGCAGTTGCAATGGAAGCGATCATTCCCAGGATCACCAATGGAAAAAGCGCTTTTCGCATACGGAACATCTCGGCGAAAAGCACCAGTATTCCAAGACCGCTTAATACAAGAATTACTTTCATATTTTTTTATCCGGAAAAATGCCGTTTTATTTTTTCTGATTTTTTAAGTGTGGGCCACAGCGTCCATACGGTTGACAAGTTCCTGCACATCATTCTGAATTATTCCGAGAATAGGTTTCGGATAAATTCCGAGTACGAGTACTGCGGCGCAAATACCAACGAGAACAAGAATTTCATTCGTGGATAATGCAGTGAATGATGCGGTAGCCGTTCTTCTCTCGCCAAGCATGATCACCTGAAAACTGCGCAGCATATACACCGCGCCCAGAATAATAGTGAGTCCTGCGAATGCCGCGATCCACGCGCTGTATTGGTAAACTCCGTTGATGATGAGAAATTCTCCTACGAATCCATTGGTGAGCGGCAATGCAACAGAACCGAGCATGATGATCATGAAGAACGAAGTGAACTGCGGAGAAAGATTACGGATGCCGCCGAGTTTCTCGAGATCGCGCGTACCTGTGCGCGAAAAAATAATATCCGCAATGAAGAACAGGCCGATGACATTCACGCCATGCGAAAACATTTGTACAATGGCGCCGGTTATTCCTTCCACGTTTCCTTTTTCAACCGAGAATGCCATGATGCCTGCAGCAATGAGTCCAACGTGCGCAATGGAAGAATAAGCAATGAGCCGTTTAAAATCTTTTTGCACGATTGCCATGCACGATGCATAAATAATACTGATCACGCACAACACGACTACCACGTGTCCCCATTCTTTCAATGCGATCGGCGTCATTGGCAGCAACCAGCGGATCAATCCATACGTTCCCATTTTGAGCATGATCCCCGAGAGGAGCATGGTTCCCTGCGTAGGCGCAACCACGTACGTGTCGGGTTGCCAGGTGTGGAAAGGAAAGATGGGCATCTTCACTGCGAATGCAAGAAATAATCCCCAGAAAACATACGTCTGTTCTGTTCCGGAAAGATGTTGTCCTGCATCGTAAAGTGCGTTGAGATCAAATGTGTGAATGCCGGTTTCTCCAATGGAAGTGTTCAGGTAAAGATAAATGAGTGCGGCCAGCATGAATAAACTTCCGAAGAGCGTGTACACGAAAAATTTTAAAGTGATCGCTCCGCGGTTTTCTCCGCCCCACATCAGGCAAATGAAATAAATAGGAATCAGCGCCAGTTCCCAGAACACATAAAATAAAAATCCGTCGCGCGCAACGAACACGCCCACGAGCGCCATCTGCATGAAAAGAATGAGCGAATAAAATAATGCGGGATTCTCATAATTATTTTTAAAGCTGCTGAGAATAATAAGCGGAACAAGAAATGCGGTGAGCAACACAAGCACCATACTTATTCCGTCGAGCGCCACGTTGAAATTAATTCCCATTGAAGTGATCCACGGAACATTCATCACCAGACGATGCGCATCTGCCGGATTTTTATGAAGGAACCAGTAAGCAACAAGTGCAAGAACCAATTCAAGTCCGGATGCGACGAACGCGATCTTTTTCGAACCTTCGCCGCTCGTGAATAAGAGCAGCAATGCGAAGAGAAGTGGTAACCCGATGAGTAATGCGGTGATCATAGTTTTTCAGCTCTGTATTTTTCAGAATAATTTTATCAGTAGAATAGCGATGACGGCGATCACCATTGCGAAAATGTAAGAACCCACATTTCCCGCCTGGAGATAGCGAACAGAATTTGCGCTCCATTTCACGGCAGTTCCGATTCCATTCACGAATGAATCCACGACGCGCAATTCGAAGAAGCGGTATAATTTATCGGAACTCCAGTCGAGCGGCTTGCGAATGATGCTATCGTAAAATTCATCGACATAATATTTATTGTAAATAACACGCTGCGGTTTCGACATTTCTGCTTCTGTTTCCTGCGGAAGAAATCCGCTCTTCACAAAAATGGAATAAGCAAAATAAATTGCTGCCGCCGCTGCAGCAACTGCAATTCCCATCAGCGTAAGTTCATGCTGCAGGTGAATGATATTCGGCTCGAGCAATTTGCTGTAAGCGCCATCGAGAGAAGGACGAAGGAATTTATCGAGCAGGTGTCCGTTCTTCATCAATGGAATTCCGATGAATCCGCCCACGAGAGAAAGTGCAGCGAGCACCATGAGCGGAACCGTCATGCTCTTCGGCGATTCATGAAGATGATGTTCCTGATCGTGTGTGCCGCGGAATTTTCCACCGAACGTGAGAAAATACAAACGGAACATATAGAACGCAGTGAGCATTGATCCGATAACGCCAAGCATCCAGTACAATTTATTGTGATCGTAAGCGTGCGAAAGAATTTCATCTTTCGAGAAAAATCCGGAGAATGGAGGAATTCCCGCAATGGCGATCGTAGCAATGAGAAATGTGAGGTGTGTAATGGGCAATGCTTTTTTCAGTCCGTCCATTCTGCGAATATCCTGTTCTCCTCCCATGGCGTGGATCACACTTCCTGCGCAGAGAAATAAACACGCTTTGAAAAATGCATGAGTCGTAACGTGAAAAACTGCGCCGGTGTATGCGCCCACTCCTAATCCGAGAAACATATATCCAAGCTGACTGACGGTGGAGTAGGCAAGAACTTTTTTGATATCGTTCTGAAATAATCCGATCGTTGCGGCAAAAAGCGCAGTGAGTAATCCAACTATGGCCACTACTTCAGATGCAATTTCTGCCTGAGCGAAAATTACACCGGAACGTGCGATCATGTAAATTCCTGCAGTGACCATTGTTGCTGCGTGGATGAGTGCAGAAACAGGAGTAGGCCCGGCCATTGCATCGGGCAGCCACGTGTACAATGGGATCTGCGCCGATTTTCCGCAAGCGCCAATGAAAAGAAGAATTCCGATGGTGTTGAGCACCGCAGATTCATCGTGCGACATTTCAGAAGCTCTTCCGAAAACGTGATTGAAATCGAGATGGCCGAACGTCACATAAATGAGGATCATTCCCAATAGAAATCCGAGATCACCGATCCGATTTACGATGAAAGCTTTTCTTGCCGCGTTATTGTAAGCGGTGTTTTTAAACCAGAAACCGATGAGAAGATACGAACACAATCCCACGCCTTCCCATCCCACGAACATCATCACATAATTATTTCCCATCACGAGCAGGAGCATGAAGAAGACAAACAGATTCATGTAAGCAAAAAAGCGATCGTAATTTTCATCATCCTTCATGTAGCCGGTGGAATAAACATGAATGAGAAATCCAACACCGGTAATGATGAGCAGGAACTGAACAGAGAGCGGGTCAATGAGAAAAGCAAGATCGACGTGCATATTCCCGGTCACGATCCAGTCCATCACGCGCACATCCTGCGCATGCCCGTGCAACTGAAAGAAAATTCCGAGTGCAAGCGCGAATGCAAGTAAAACAGATCCACAACCTATACTACTTACAATGGTCTTCGATAATTTTTTTCCACCGAGCCCGATGATCGCAAATCCGATCAGCGGAAGAAGAGGAATGAGTCCGGCAAGCTTGATCATAATTTATTTTGTTGTGGTAAACCTGTGATGTCGGGTGTTAACACCCGACATCACAGGTTTGCCATTTTAAACACCCGACATCACAGGTTTACCATTTTAATTTATTCAGAAAATCAATATCCGTTGTTTTTGTATTGCGGTAAACCATCATGAGAATGGCGAGGCCCACCGCAACTTCCGCTGCTGCAACTGCCATAATGAAAAACACGAACACCTGTGCATTGGGATCGCTGCGTTGCGCAGAGAATGCAACGAGCAGAAGATTCACCGCGTTCAACATGAATTCAATACTCATGAGAATGATGATCGCATTCCTGCGGAACATAACACCAAGAACGCCGAGGCCGAAGAGTACAGCGCAGAGTGTGATGTACCAGTTCATCGGTATCACCTGTATCGCGGATTTTCCTGCTTCTAACAGCAACATATTTTTTTATTTAATATTTTTTTTGCCCAGCATCACTGCGCCCACCATTGCGGCGAGGAACAGGATGGAAGAAATTTCAAACGGAACTAAAAAATCGGTGAACAGAACTTTCCCGAGATTGCCCACGAGGCCGATGTTCACATCATTCGGTTGTGTCAATGGCAGAGATCCCGCATTACGCAGCGCGCCCACGAGCGTCACCATGAGCACGCCGCCCGCGATCACTGCTGCGATCTGTATCCACGCCGGTTTGTGCGGTTCTGTTTCTTTATTCAGGTTGAGCATCATGATCACGAAAAGAAACAACACCATGATGGCTCCTGCATAAACGATGATGTGAACGATAGCGAGGAATTGTGCGTTGAGCAGAATGTAATGCCCGGCAATGGCAAAGAATGCTACTATGAGATAAAGGACACTGTGCACAGGATTCTTACTGAAGATGACGAGAATTCCGCTGAGAATAGCGATGAACGAAAGAGTGCCGAAAAGAATATGTGTGATGGTTAGGTGCATAATGAAATTAAAATGTGCTTTGAATCAGTGGGATTGTTTTTTTGTTTGCAAAGATTTTTTCGGATCCCACAACTGGTTGTGTGCGTATTCGGAATGTGTTTTGAATTCGAGAACATCGGGCGTCTGCCGCTTACTCACATCAATGCGTTTTGATTTTTCCATGGGCTCCACGAGAATATCTTTTCCGTAAACAAGATCTCCGCGCTCAAATTCCGTAGGAACAATTCTGTCGGTGAGAAAGATCGCTTCTTTCGGGCACGCTTCTTCACACAAGCCGCAGTAAATGCAGCGAAGCATATTGATCTCGTAAACGGCAGCGTATTTTTCTTCGCGGTAAAGATTCTCTTCTCCTTTTTTTCTTTCAGCCGCCACCATCGTAATTGCTTCCGCCGGACAAGCAACCGCACAGAGTCCGCAGGCCGTGCATCGTTCCGCGCCATTCTCATCGCGCTTGAGCACGTGTTGTCCGCGATACACGCTGCTGATGGGGCGATGTTTTTCCGGATAGGAAATGGTGGCTTTCTTTTTCAGAAAATGTGAAATGGTAATGAGCATTCCCTTGAAAATGGAAACAAGATAAAGCCGCTCCAGGAACGTCATCTGCTTGTTGGAAACCATTTTCGATCTGTTGGTCAATGCCTGCATCTGCAATTATTTTTTTTACTGAATAAAATTACGGCTTACAATTTTCCTGTTCCCCACAATAAGAATCCCGTTGCAACGAGATTGATGACGGACAAAGGTATCAGGATTTTCCAGCCCAAATTCATGAGTTGGTCATAGCGGAAACGCGGAATGGTCCAGCGTATCCACATGAAAACAAAAATGAAGAAAAGTGTTTTGGCAAACATTACGCAGGTGCCCGCGAGCGCGAGCATATTCGGATCATGAATTTTATCCATCCACGGAAAATTATATCCGCCGAAGAAAAAAAGCGACATCACCGCAGAAGAGATGAACATGTTCACATACTCGGCGAATAAATAAAATCCGAGTTTCATCGAGGAATATTCCGTGTGATATCCGCCCACCAATTCTGTTTCGCATTCGGGAAGATCGAATGGCGTGCGATTCGTTTCTGCCAGGGCGCAAATGAAAAAGATGAAAAACGTCAATGGGTTTTTGAAAAAATTCCACGTGAGCCAATGTTCATTCATGAATCCGTGTTGCTCTGCTGCGATCTGTGAAGTGCTCAGCGATCCCGTGATCATGATGAGCGTTACCACTGAAATTCCCATTGCCACTTCGTAACTTATCATTTGTGAAGAAGCGCGCAATGCGCCGATCAGCGAATATTTATTGTTTGATGCCCATCCGCCGATCATTACGCCATAAACGCCAATGGAAACAACGCCGAGCAAATACAACACGCCGATATTCACATCGGCCACCTGCAGCGGAAGACTTTCTCCGTGATAGCGAATGTTTGGCCCCCACGGAATAACAGCGCCGGTAATGAGTGAAGTAAACATCCCGATGGAAGGGCCGAGAATGAAAAGAAATTTATTCGACACATTCGGAATAATTTCTTCCTTCATGAACATTTTCAATCCATCGGCAAGCGGCTGAAAAATTCCATAAGGGCCCGCACGGTTCGGCCCGAGGCGATCCTGTAAAAATGCGGCGATCTTGCGTTCGAAATAAGTGGAGTAGGCGGCAATTCCAAGTGAAACGCCGAACACGCAAATGGCGAGTATCAGCGGATACCAGTGGAAAACAAAGAGTGCGATGAGTGGTGTCATAAAATTATTTTGAAGCTTTTATTTTTTTCTCCTTCAATTCATTCAATTGTTTTCCCGTGTCCAATTTCAGTTTCGCTAATTCATAATGATTCTGCGAGATCACCGAATGACGATCAACATGTGACGGGCCCTCGATCGTCCAGTCCGAAACTTTTTTGTGATCGTAGCGGCAATCGTTGCAAATCCATCCCGGTTTTCCATCGGGCGTATCCTGCACTTCTCCCCATTGATCTTTACGCGCAGTTACACGCAACACATCTGCGCCCTTGAACCACAAGCGCACGCGCCCGGAACATTTTTTACAATTGCGATGCGCATCCACGGGTTTTGTAAACCACACGCGCGATTTGAAACGGAAAGTTTTATCGGTGAGCGCCCCAACAGGACAAACGTCAATGACATTTCCGGAAAATTCATTTTCGATCACGTTGTGTATGTAAGTGGAAATCTCAGAAACTTCTCCGCGATTCAGAACTCCATGCACGCGTTTGTCAGTGAGTTGATCGGCAACTTTCACACAACGGTAACAGAGAATGCAACGCGTCATGTGCAACTGAACTTTTGTGCCAATGTCAATTTTCTCGAAGGTGCGGCGTTCAAAATCGTATCGTGTTGCTTCGGCGCCATTCTCATAACCGAGATCCTGCAAATGACATTCGCCCGCCTGGTCGCAGATCGGGCAATCGAGCGGATGATTCAGCAATAAAAATTCGACAACACCTCTGCGCTCTTCAAGTACTTGCGGAGAAGTATTATTTTCCACCACCATTCCATCCATCACTTCAGTTCTGCAAGAAGCAACTGGCTTGGGCATTGGATTCGGATTTTGTGCAGATCCTTTTGATACACGCACAATGCACGTGCGACAATATCCGCCGCTCGTTTTTAATTTGGAATAATAACACATTGCCGGCGGAGCAACATGAGGCCCGAGCATTCTTGCCGCCTGCAGAATCGTTGTTCCTTTTGGAACTTCAATTTCGTGACCGTCTATGGTAACTTTTGGCATTCTGTATTATTTAGATTTTTCTGAATCTGTCAATGGAATTGCGTGAATGTGCGAAGGAAAATTCACTCCGAGCGAAAGAACAAGTTCATAAGTTGCGATCTGCTGGCGTGAAACTCCCTGTGCATTTCTTAGTTTGTAATAATTTGCATAAACTCCTTTTTGTCCGAACTCAAGATAAGCGCGATTGAAAAACACGCAACGCACAGCGGCCTCCGCTCCCACATTCCACCCGCCTATAGGTTGAAAATGCGGTTTGTTTTTTTCTCCGAAAATTTCATTTTCTACGTGAGGCGTATTCCATCCCGCGCCGCATTTTGTGATGTACGACAAATGGATCATCCCGTTTTTACTGTCGAACAGAATAAATTTTTTGACTAAGTTGAATTCGAAAAAATTTGCACCGTTGTTCAGTTTGTAAACAAATGGTTTTGGCCCCGTCGTTCTGTCGGGATACAAATAAGCGAGCGAGTCAAATGCAACTCCATTGGTAGTGCCTTTCATTTCCACATATTGGTAATCGGAAGCAATGAATTTTGCATGATCGTAAGTCAACTCAATTCCGAGATCCTGTTTTTCATTGAAGAAATAGCCGATGCGAACGCAGAATTGAGGAACAGTAAGCGGAACATTGTACAATTTTTCAAGACCAAGCCGATCATGCGCTTTCACATTATACAAAGTGTATTCGCTGTGCACCACTTCCTTCGCAACAGGGTCCGTATAATTCTCATCGAAATAAAGATTCGTTTTCGGGTACCAGAATTTTCCATAGCCCCAGGAGAAATACCAGTTGCCGCCTTTCTGAAATTTCCAGGTGGAATTCTGCGCAGTTGTATTGGAATACAACGCTACGGAAACCAGGAGGATATGGAGCCGCAATTTCATTTACTTTTTTAATCTATGCTTGAAACAGTTTTTGTTTGGTTTCATTGACCCGTTGAATAAAAAATCTATTTCTCAGGTATTTCGCCGTTACGAGGTCAACTTCTCTTCCGAAAAGTTTTTCCATTGTTTCAACGAAAGAAGAATAATTGTCGGCATAATCTGCAAGCGAAGCTTCGCCGAATTCCACAAGAAGATCAATATCGCTTTTCTCGTTGAACTTATTTTCATCAGTGACCGAACCGAAAGCATATAGCTCTTTCACCTTGTATTTTTTACAAGCTTCTGAAATAGCGGACATATTATTTGAGATAACTGAATTCATTTACACCATTGCAGTTTGATTTCTCAGTGAGTAATAATGCTTCACATCTTTTATCGAAGATGGATTATTGATGTACTCTTCAAAATCTTTTCTGAAATGGCGGATCGCACTCGCCACCGGCCATGCCGCAGCATCCCCCAACGGACAAATTGTTTTTCCGTCGATCTTCTGCTGAATATCCCAGAGCAGATCAACGTCCGTTTGTTTTCCGTGTCCGTCAAGAATGCGATGAAGAATTTTTTCCATCCATCCTGTTCCTTCACGACAAGGCGAACACTGACCGCAACTTTCATGATGATAAAAGCGCGTGAAGTTCCAGAGATTTTTTACGACAGAAGCTGTTTCATCCAGCACGATGAATCCGCCGGAACCCAGCATTGTTCCTGTTGCAAATCCTCCATCAGCGAGTGATTCATAACTCATCAGTCGCGGTTCTCCTTTCGCTGTTTTGAGAAATAATTCTGCAGGAAGAATAGGAACGGAAGATCCGCCGGCAACAACTGCCTTTAATTTTTTTCCATTCTTGATTCCACCGCAATAATTTTCCGAGTAAAGAAATTCTTCAACGGGTAAACCAAGATCAATTTCATAAACCCCCGGCTTATTGATATGTCCGCAAGCGGAAATGAGTTTTGTTCCTGTAGATTTTCCAACGCCGATCTTCGCGTATTCTTCTCCGCCCATATTTATGATCGGAACAACCGCCGCAATGGTCTCGACATTATTCACAACGGTCGGTCTTCCCCAAACTCCAGACACCGCAGGGAACGGAGGCTTGATACGCGGATTACCGCGTTTCCCTTCGAGCGATTCGATCAATCCTGTTTCTTCTCCGCAGATGTATGCGCCTGCGCCAGGGTGAACATAGAGATCACAATCAAATCCGGAACCGAGAATATTTTTTCCAAGTAATCCTGCGGCATAAGCTTCAGCAATTGCTTTTTCGAGAATGTGGTAAACGTAAAGCAACTCGCCACGGATGTAGATGTAGGAAACATTCGCACCGAGCGCAAAACTGGAAATGATCATTCCCTCAATGAGCAGGTGCGGATTGTGCTGCATCAGGTAACGGTCTTTGAACGTTCCCGGTTCTGATTCATCAGCATTACAAACAACGTGACGCGGAACGCCTTCCGGTTTCGCGATGAAACTCCATTTCATTCCTGTTGGAAATCCTGCACCACCACGTCCGCGCAATCCGGATTTTTTTACTTCATCCACCAGCTCTTCCGGTTTTTTCTTCAGCGCTTTTTCCAGTGCGGAATATCCGCCGTGCGCTTTATAAACATCGAGAGTTTCTATTCCCGGGACGTTGATGTTTTCAAGAAGAAGTTGTTTTCCCATTCGTCAAATCCGTATTTCGTAGATTAGTGTTGATTCGTATTTCGTACGACATGTTTTTTATCCCAATGCGTTTTTCTTTCACCTTTCGATCTGTAATCATTCAGCATGTTGTCAACCGATTCGCACGTCATGCCTTCGTGATATTTTTCTCCGACTTGTATCACCGGGGCGGTTCCACAAGCAGCAAGACACTCCACCGTTTTCAATGTGAACATTCCGTCTGAAGTTGTTTCTCCGTCTTTGATGTTTAATTTTTTTTCAATGTGGCGAACGATGTCTTCCGCGCCAAGCAACCAGCAAGGACCCGTACGACAAACTTCGATCAAACATTTTCCAACCGGTTTAAGATTGAACATGGAATAGAAGGAAGCAACTTCGTACACTTCGATCGGTTGAACTTTAAGAATGGAAGCAACGTAATCCATTACGGGAGCATCGAGCCAGCCATCGAATTCCATTTGCGCGAGATGCAACAATGGAATGACCGCCGATTTTTGTTTTCCTTCGGGATAACGTTTGAGGATGGTGTTCACCACCGCTAAAGTATCATCCGAAAATTTTATCTCTTTTGCCATTTCAATTTGTACTTATTCGTATTTCCTAACTTTTAGTAAACTTTTAGTATTTCGTACAACCGTTATGCGTCGAGTTCGCCGGCGATAACATTCATGGAACTCATAGTGAGAATTGCGTCAGACAACATTCCGCCTTTAATCATTTCAGGATATGCCTGGTAATAAATGAAACACGGGCGACGGAAATGCAAACGGTAAGGACATCTTCCTCCGTCGCTGATGAGATAGAATCCGAGTTCTCCGTTTCCGCCTTCTACCGAATGATAAACTTCACCAACCGGAACGTCGGCTTCTCCCATTACAATTTTGAAATGATAGATGAGCGCTTCCATTTTGTTGTACACATCTTCTTTCGGAGGCAAATAAAATTCAGGAACCTCAGCATGAAAAATATTTTCCTTGCGATCAATTTTTGCGAGTGCCTGTTTGATGATGGAAAGTGATTCCCACATTTCCTGTTCGCGCACCATGAAACGATCGTACGTATCACCATGCTGCCCGACAGGAATTTTAAAATCAAAATCTTCATAAGAAGAATAAGGATTCATCACGCGCACATCATAATCCACGCCCGCAGCGCGCAGGTTCGGGCCGGTGAATCCGTACTCGAGTGCGCGATCGCCTTTGATCGGGCCAACGTTGATCGTGCGATCCATGAAAATTCTGTTACGCACGAGGAGATTTTCAAATTCTTTCAATGCTTTCGGAAAATCGCGCAGGAAGTTGTCGATCTTCTGCCACACTTCCGCAGAAAAATTCCGTTCGAATCCTCCTATGCGTCCGATGTTTGTTGTGAGTCGCGCTCCGCAGATATTTTCAAAAATTTCGTAGATGAATTCTCTCCACTGGAAAATGTAGAGGAACCCGGTCATTGCGCCGGTGTCAACACCAATGACCGAATTGCAAATGATATGATCGGAGATTCGCGAAAGTTCCATGATCACGACGCGCATGTATTCAATTCTCTTCGGCAATTTCACACCGAGGAGTTTTTCCACCGTCATGTGCCAGCCCATGTTGTTGATCGGTGAAGAACAATAATTCATACGATCGGTGAGCGTGGTGAGCATGTAATACGGCTTGCGTTCCGAAATTTTTTCGAATGCGCGGTGAATGTAACCGATGGTGGATTCCGCGTCAACAATTTTTTCTCCGTCCATCTTCAGCACGTTCTGAAAAATTCCGTGCGTGGCAGGATGCGTAGGACCGAGATTGAGCGTGGTGTACTCTTTCTCTTCGGGATGTGCGGTATTTACATTTTCGTCAACGATATTTTCCATTTTATTCCTGGCTCATTCGTTTTTTTCGTAGTTCGTAGTTCGTCAATTTCGTAGTTCGTACAAAAGGTTTATCGTCCGAACATAGAATCATCCTTATCATCGCGCGTTTGATCTTCCAATGGAAATTCTTTTCTCATCGGGAAGAAAGTGATGTCGTCCATATTGAGAATGCGTTTGAGATTTGGATGCCCTTTGAAAATAATTCCGAAGAAATCATATTCCTGTCTTTCCATCCAGTTGGCAGTTGGCCACAATGCAGTTGCGGAATCGATGTCGAGATCATTCGCCGGAACGAAAGTTTTCAGGCGAATGCGGAAATTCTTTGGCATGTTGTGCAATTGATACATCACACCAAACTCCCCGCCCTTGTTATCGGGATAATGCAATCCGCACAGGGTAGTGAGAAAATGAAAATTCAATTCCGGATCTTCTTTCAGGAAACGGAGAATGTCAATTATTTTTTCGCGCCTCACAATGAAAACCGGGAAATCATAATTAATGCCTGAGGAAATTATTTCATCACCGAATTTATCTTTCAGCCGCGAGAGAACTGTGTTGTGAAGTGTTTGAATATTTTCTTGTGTTGCTATTGTCATTTTTATTTTTTGTCAGATTGAGTCCTGAGCTTGTCGAACGGATCGAAGGCTATTCAATTCCATATTTAGCCAACAATGCTTTGTATTCGGGAGAATCTCTTCTGCGCAGCGATTCACTCTCCACGAGTTTTTGTATCTGGAGAATTCCGTCGAGAACTTGCTCCGGCCGTGGAGGGCAACCGGGAATGTAAACATCAACCGGAATTATTCTGTCAATTCCCTGCAGCACGCTGTAGGTATCGAAAATTCCACCGCTCGATGCGCACGCGCCCATTGACAAAACCCAGCGTGGCTCTGCCATTTGCTCATACACTTGTTTTAAAACAGGCCCCATTTTTTTTGCGATCGTTCCCATCACCATCAGCAAGTCGGCCTGGCGCGGAGAAAAACTCAATCGTTCTGCACCGAATCTTCCGAGATCATAAGTGGATGCCATCGTTGCCATGAATTCAATTCCGCAGCACGAAGTTGCAAATGGCAATGGCCAGATGGAATTTTTTCTTGCAAGCCCCACCACTTTCTCGAGCGAAGTCGCGAAAAATCCCGGACCTTCCACTCCCGCAGGAGAGTGAGACATCTGGAGTTTTGTTCTTGGTGTGATTATATCAGACATTTTTTATTTTTTTAATTCAATTTTCAATCTTGAATCTTGAATTTTCAATCTTCCCATTTCAATGCACCTTTTCTGAGGATGTAATAAAATCCCACAAGGAAAACCGCCATGAAAGAGATCATTTCAAAAAGTCCTAATGGGCCGAGGCCTTTCAAAGGCCCTGCTCCATCGGGATCGCGGAAATTCACCGCCCACGGATACATGAAGATCACTTCCACATCGAAAAGCACGAAGAGAATTGCGACAAGAAAAAATTTTACAGAGAATGGAACCCGCGCATTGCCCTGCACTTCAATTCCGCATTCGAACGTATCGAGTTTTTTCTTCGTGTTTCTTTTAGGCCCCAGCCAATGCGTTGCTACCATGGTCGTCACTACAAATCCCGCAGCGACAACTATGGTGAAAATAATGGGAACATAATCAACAGCGCCTGAGTTCATGATAGTTTGGAGTATGGATGGAGAAGACCCGAGATTTTCGTTTTACAAAAACTTTTTTCCTAACCTGATTTCATTCTGAAAATGAAACTCAGGAGACGAGGTAAAAATAAGTAATTATTATAATGAAAAACCTGTTTTACAGGCGAAAATCGGTGAATGAATTCTACTCATCGACGAGCGGAATTCATTCGCCTTCCGGCCAGCATATCCTTCCGTCGGGAAACAAATATCCCATTGCATTTCCTTTATCGAAACGCACCATCTTCAGTTCAGCATCATAATCTATAGCATCGTATTCAGCAGGAAGAATTTCTTTTCCGTCAATGGAAAAAAGCCCTTGCGTGTAATGCATCTGGAATCGCGCGAGGCCCTGGTCGAATGGAGAGATCATGAAATAACGCGGACGCACAATGTAAAACCCGGTGTAACTGATGAGGCCCCACGTCATTCCTTCGCGCACGCGCGCAGCGCCATCCTGGAATGGAAGCGCTTCTTTGTATTCGCACCGGTTCACCAGTACGCCGTGTCGCGTAATGAAATACATTTTTTCTACCTCTTTTTTCTTGTTGAGTCTTCCGAGAAGATATTTTCCTTCGCTATAACCGAGCAAAACGCAAGAACGCGGAATGCTGAAAAAAACAGTTCCAGAAGTATCGATGAATTGTCCTTTGTGATCCATCGTGTACGTGTACGCGCGGTGATCCTGAAATTTTCCGGCAATCATGTATTGCGGTTCAATCGCGAATTTTCCATTGGTGCGGATGTATCCCCATTTACTGTCATAAGACGCCGCAGCAAGATTTTCCGAAAATGATTTTAGCTGATCAAAAATAGAAGCAGTAATTATTTTTCCGCTGGTGTCGGTAATTCCCCATGCTGTTCCGGAGAGATAAGCAATGCGGCCTTCGCCAAGATATTTAAACTGATCATAGCGCGGCGTGATAATTATTTTTCCGTCGGCGCGGCAAACGCCATTCACATATTCATTCCTCAGCACAAAAAATCCGGGAAGCAAAGAGTCGAGCAATGTTATTTTATTCCACACCGGTTTCTGCAGCCATTTTCCGTCTTTGTCAATGAGGCCCCAGCCATCGCGCGTTTTCGCAGGAGCAGATGAAACAGAAAAATCACCGGCCTGTAAATACTTTGGTTCCACAATGAAATTTCCGGAAACATCAATGAATCCCCATTTGTGATTACTGTTTGCGCGCGCAATTCCATTGTGAAATCCACCTGCTTTGTCGAATCCGGGTTCTATGATCTCGGTACCGAGTGTATCGATGAATCCCCATTTCGTTCCTTTGCGCACGGCTGCTTTTCCCTCGGAGAACGGAAGTATTTCATTGTAATTTTCCGGACAAATTATTTCTCCTCTTACATTCATCACTCCCCATTTTCCTGTTCGTGTAAAACCAATGAATCCTTCTCCGAGTGGTTTGCTCATTTTAAGATCGGCAGGAATAACAATATTTCCATTGCGATCGATATAGCCATAACGCAAACCATTATTCTGCGCAAGGATCATCGTGTTGGTATCGGCCGGCAGGTAGCTGACTACATCGTACGCGCAGGGAATAATGGAAGAATTATCCATTCTGAGTACGCCCCATTTTTTATTTTGTTTTACAATGCCGGTTTTTTTCTGCGAAGGTTTTGCTCCATCGTAAACGGGAGCGATCACAATTTTTCCGGTGGAATCGAGATAGCCCCATTTTCCGCCGGCAATGCAGATATTTTTTTCCATGAATGTTTTTGAAGTGCTGGCAATGCCGAATGATCTCATCTGGTTTAAATTCTGTTCGGTTGTGAAATGAAAAACATTCGTGATCATTTCGCCCGGATCATCGATCGTCCATTTTCCCCCGGTGCAGAAACGCGCGTAACCGTTCGCAACATTTTCCACGTACGTGCAGCGGAATGTGCGCGCGCTTCCGTCTGTACTCACGAGCGCCATGCTCCCGTCGGTGAGTGTAGCGCGCACGTACCCGTAAAATCTTTTGTTCCCGATGTCGGTGGTGAGGATGGATGCATATTCCGGTTTGAGCGTGAATTTTCCGGTGGTGTCATTCACCAGCCCCACACGATCCATTGCGTAAGAAATTCTTTCATCAACGATCACGGAGGGAACTTCTTCTTTGATCGCAACCAACGTAAGAAAATTTCCTGCCGGAGTTACGTATTCAAATTGCGCAGGAAGAATAGTATCGCCGGTGAAAGTATTCCGCATTCCCCACAATCCTGTTTTGTTATTCATGAACCAGTCGAGCGAATCGATGCGCGGCGTATAGCCATTTGTTGTTCCTGCGGAAGAACTATTCACCGGTAATTTTACAGGCGCTTCTCTCCCGGTAATTTTTATTACACGAAAAACATCGTAGTTATCCTTGCTGAAAATATTCCCATTTTCATCGAGTGTAATGTAAGTTGCAGAACTATCTGTATGCAGAACCTTCACAGTAAGATCACGCACAATGATCTGCTGAATTCCGGGAGGCACCAGAACCATTCCGCGATCATTGATGAGTCCCTGCTCGTTACCGGAATAAAAGACGGCCACTCTCGAACGGAAAGGATCGATGTGCGAATAGGAAGTGGGCGCGATCATTTTTCCATCGGGAGAATAAATTCCCCAGTTATTTTTTGCATCCGCAGCAAACCATAATCCGTTTCCGCCAATGATCACGTCGTTGTAAAGAACCGGGACAATTATTTTTCCCGTCGTATCTGTGAGCCCGCATTTTCCGGAGAAGTCGATGAGTTTTGCCCAATAGAGATCGAGAGGAAGAATGGTTTTGTAATGAACAGGAGTAGGCATGCCGATCTCCGATGTGAAATAAATTCCGAGCGAATCTTTTTCTTTTACGCCCGTGAAATAATAGCCGATGCGGAAAAGACTGTCGAACCCGAATGGAATTACTTCTCGGGAAGAAAGATCAACGGCGCCCCATCCTTTCGGATGATCGGCATTTTGTTTTTCATGATAAGCGCCTATGATATTTTCATTGGGCAAATAAATTATCGAGAACTCATCTTCAAGAAATCTTTTTCCGTCTGCTCCAATGAGTCCGATTTTTTTTCCGGTGTGCAGCTCCACATATTTTCCATACACAAGTGTGATCGTATCGTAAACCGCTTTGGTAAGCAGCACTCCGTTTTTATTCACCGCGCCCCACAGCGTATCTTTCCTGTAAGTGAAAACATCGGGACTCAGGCGCAGGATCTGGTCATAAGCGGGCGCAAGAATATTTTTTCCAGTCACAGTGCTGATTCCCCACCCGCCGAGCGTATCGCTGATTTCATTGACATAAACAGCAAGAATAGAATCGTCGAGTTGAAAAACCTGGTCGAATCCGGGTGTAAGAATTTTTCCTGTGGAATCGATCGCGTATCCTTTGCGTCCTTTTTCAACAACAGCGATTTTTTTTCTGAAAGGATAAGCCATGTCGAATTGAGGAGAGATGACAATGTTTCTCATCGTGTCGGCATAGCCCCATAATTTTCCCTGCTTCACAGGAAGCAAAAGACGCGGGGAGCCCACGTCTTTTGTTTGTGCGGATGTGCAATGAGCGAAGGCCAGAAGAAAGATCACGCTTATGCACGCAGGAAATTTTCGGATCATAATTGGGAGATCAGTTCATCTATGTCTTTACTGTTGGTGACGGCCTTAGAAGTTTTGTGCAGATGAAAATCTGCAATTCCATCGCGGTCTTTCGGGCACTCACCAATGAATTCATTGTTATTGAGAATACACGCTTTGGATGTTCCGCGCAAAACCGCAATGACACAACTATTGCGTTCCTGAATATAGCTAATATCCGCAATTTCAGAACCGACATAAGTGCGGATGAATCTTCCTCCCACGGCGCACACGAACACGGCAACGTTCTCAAGATTTTTTTCAAATTCGGCATCATCGAAATGAAAACGTGCGCGTATCTGGCGCACTTTACCATAGATGGCCCACATATCGAAGTTGCAAATACCAAAGCGGTTAATATTTAATTTGCGTTCGAATTGTTGCGTTAGTGCAACGTTTATTCTATTCTGCTGGCGGCCGCGTTCCGAATTTTCGAAGGCGAACATTTTTGTTTTAAAATCCTCTTTTGCTTTCTGGTAATTTTCTCCTTTGAGCGAAGGATAAACATCAGTAGAAAAAGTTCTGCTGTTGTCAGAAAGTTTCATGTTGTAACGGCAGGTATTGGAATCATTCATCACCAGTTTAGCCGAGGTCCATTCTTCATCGTAGATCCATTTATTTTTTTCGGGATCGGTTCCTGTTCCCGCATATTGCCAGAGAATATTGGAATAACCCGAAAGTTCAGGATGATCGGAAACATCCACATCCAGATTCAGAATTGCTTTGGAAGGATCATATTCATGCGGGTCCACCGGCTTCGGAAAAAATTTATCAATGGCAGCAAGCAATTTCATGCGAAGCGTATTCGGCCCGGCGGTAGAAGTGGAAACAAATCCCCATTTGGCATTAGCCGTATCGAGTTCATAGAAATTATAATCCGCATCATTTTTTGATGAAGCGAAATCCATGCTGATCGATTTTCCCGGAGCAATAGAAACAGGATTTCCATTCTGTGTTCCGGAGATCTGGAACATTCCGGCAGAAGCGAATGTGTGATCGGTTCCCGAAGTATCGTAAACCATGGTAATTCCAGAAGCAATGATCTCTCCCGGTGTATAGAATGCGCGGTAATGCAATTGAATTTTTCCATTGACAGGATTTCCATTGGCATCCACAAAAATATTTTTCGGAATGTAAATGTTTGTTCCTTCACCGAGACGAACAGTGTCGTCATTAGCAACATCCACATCAAAATCGCGGAAGGGAACATCGTCTTTCAGAGCAGGATCAACAGCGTGGCGTGTGTTGCCGGCTGTTTTCTGGTCGGGTTTGCACGAGGCGAAACACAGGCAGGTGAGCGCTGCCGCGAGCGCACACAGAGGGATAAAATGCGAATTTTTCATGGCTTTTTATGTGTCGTTTGAACTCATAATACCATGGGTCGCGGAAAGTCACAATTATTTTTTGGAAAAATTTTCGTCATAACTCACCGATTAATCAGCGGGCTATGATGAATTGGCGGTTGGTCCGCCAACCGGAATCAGAATCCCTGCAGAAAAGTTCGTGCCGCGCCGAGATCGCTCACATAGCCATCACATTTCATGGCTACATCTTTTTCTTTTCCCACGAAAATTGTTTTCATCCCGGCGCGCTTTCCGAATTCCATATCACTTTCCGAATCTCCGACGATGATGCTTTTTGCAAAATCAATTTCGGGCAGCACTTTTTTCGCCTGCAGCGCCATTCCTATCCCGGGTTTTCTCATTGGCGATTTTTCTTCTTCCAGTTGAGGCGCGTAAAAAACAGCATCTATTTTTCCTCCCGCCATTTCAATTTCTTTTTTCATGTGCGCATGTATGTGCGCGAGATCTTCATGCGAATAATATCCTTTTCCGATTCCCTGCTGGTTGGTAATGACAATTATTTTTCCAAAGAGAAATGAAAGTTCCGCAATGCTTTCTTTTACCAATGGAAGAAATTCAAATTCTTCCATGCACTTCACATAATCGCCGGGAAAACGTTTGTTGATCACACCGTCCCTGTCGAGGAATAACGTCCAGCTTCTGTCAATATTCCATTCGGAGATCTTCGCATTCATAATTAACTACAGGAAAAAAATATCAGAACACGATCACGCGCTGCACGGTTTGCTGTTTCTCATTCGTCAAACGAACAACATAGGATCCGGCCCCGTAGCTGCGGATGTCAATATGTTTTGTGTAGGAACCGGAAAATTTCTTCAGTTCATCATTGAAAACAAGTTTACCATCGATACTGAAAATCTGCAGCACGTAATCGGCATTCTCTGTCGCCACGAATGAAAGATCGAATTCTCCGCTGTTCGGATTCGGTGCGACGCTGAAGATCGGCATTGAAGAATGATCCTCTATTCCGTTCACGAACAACTGCGAAGAAATTCCGGAAGAACATCCCTGGTAAGTGAATGCTTCCACGGAATAATTTCCAACCTGCGTTGCAGTATAGGTTTGAGAAGTGGCACCCGCGATCGGATTTCCATTGAGGTACCACTGATAAGAATAACCGAAAACAGAACAGGTGAGCTGGAACCCATTCACGAGTACAGAAGGCGTCATAAGCGGAGGAGTGACCGTTACTGTTTTTATTCCCGTTGCAGTGCATCCATTGGTATCTGTTGCAATCACTGTGTAATTTGTGGTTTGCGTTGGCGATCCAACCACGCTATCGCCGGTTGCAATATTCAATGTGTTCGTTGGTGTCCACGCATAACTCCATGCCGGATTTGTAACCGTAAGCAAAGAAGTATCTCCCACGCAAATGATGGAAGGGGCTGCATTAACAGAGAATGCAGGATTCGGTTTGATGGTGATGGCAACGGTGTCGGAAGAATAACATCCGAGAGGGTTGTATCCTAACACAACGAAGGTTCCGGAAGCGGTCAGGTAAATTCCGGGATCAGCAACATTGGGATTGCTCATTCCTGTGGATGGCGACCAGCTGTAAGTGGTTCCTCCGCTTGCATTGAGTTGCACATACGTTCCGCTGCAATAAGATGAATCGGCTCCTGCATTTATCGCCGGCGAAGAATTAACAGTGATCACCTGTGAAACAGAATCGCTGCCGAATGAATTTGTGGAAACAAGCGAAACAGTGTAAGTGCCTGCCGTTGCAAAAATGGTTGTTGCATTCTGTGAAGTGGAGGTTGACGGATTTCCTCCGGGGAAATACCACATCCATGAAGCCGGCACAGGCGATGAAAGATCATTGAATGTTACCGCATTATTTTCACATACATTTCCATTCATGGAGAACGAAGCTACGGGAGCGGCATTTGCAGTTCCGGCGATATTGATATTATCAACGTAAAGATAATTTCCGTGACGCGCGTGATTTCTGAAAGCGAAGATCACATCACTTTGATTGGCGTATGCACCGAGATTTACCGTTTCTGTTCTCCACTGATTGTTAGAAGGAGTGAAGGGGGTGCTCAGCGTTCCCGCAGTGGCGAGTGTCAATCCGCCTTTCACGTAAACAGTTGTCCATGTTACACCGCAATCGGTTGAAACGCGAACCTCGAGTGAATCGGATCGTGAATTACTGTAGCGCGCGTAAGCCACATCGAACTGCAATTGCAGCGAAGAATAACCGGTGAAATCCAATCCCATTGTGCGGATGTCATCTTTGTCGCCTCCGCCATTCTGTGTATAATTATTGAAGTACGCAGAATTCGTGCTGTTGTGTCCGACTGTATTACTGCGTTGCCAGAAAAAATTCTGGTTGCCTCCATTGAGCGTTGTCCATCCTGCGGGAACAAAAGTTGAATTCAAAAATCCTTCCACGAAAGGCGGCTGAACATTTCCGTTCACAGTGATGTAAGCAGTTTGTGTCAATGTTGCATTGCCTGCTGCATTGGTGGCGACAAGTGTTACCGGATAAGTTCCGGGAGTATTGTAAACTATGGATGGATTCTGCACCGTGGACGAAGAAGGATTTCCGCCGGGGAAACTCCATTGCCAGGAAACAGGATTCATTGTCGAGAGATCGGTGAATGAAATACTTTGACCGGGACAAACATTTCTCAGGTTAGCTGTGAAATTTGGCTGCGGAACCAGCAACGACTGATCGATCGGAACTTCCCAAACACCGCGGCCATAAGTTGCCGCACGCAGGATCATTGTGGGTTTAAAAATTTTCAGATCATAAACAGGCGCATCCGGAAGTGATTGAAAAAAAGGTTGCCAGTTGGCAGAAGAATTATCGCGGTAATAAACGCCCACGTCACACCCGATGAATATTGCATCACTCATTGAACCCGGAACACTGGTAATACAATTAGCAGGAAGATTCGGAAGTCCGTAAGAAATATTGGTCCACGTTGTTCCGCCATCGGCGCTGTAAAAACATTTCATATTCGGAGTATATCCGCTCAATGAGATCCAGATTTTATTCGGATCATAACTGCTCACAGCAATTTTTGTAATAGAAGAAGAAGAAGTGTTGACGGAAGGAGTGATGTTGGCCCATGTAACTCCGCCATCGGAAGATCGTGTAACGCCAACACCGGTTGTTGTATAAATGATCTGATTGTTGGAAGGAGCGATCTCAATATCTTTTAAAACACCGAGCATAGTTGTACTCGTAGGATTCCAGGTATTTCCCAAGTCCGTCGATTTAAAAAGCTGATCATACCCGGCGTAAAGTGTATTTGCATTCACAGGGTCCTGGCACCACGGAGTTACCCAATCGGCACTCCCGGTCAATCCACTGGTAATTCCCGACCAGAAACCGCCGCCATTCGTTGAGCGATTGAATGCGCCATAATACAATTCACCAAACATATTTCCATCATTGGTTCTGTCAATAAAACAAACCATTCCGTCGCCGCCGAGACCTTCAAAATAATTTGCGCCGACTTTTACATTCGTTCCGTTATCCTGATGGCCGGTGATAAGAGTTCCGGAATTAAGCTGAGATAATCCCAGACTGTAAATCTGGGCAATGCTGAGATTGTGACTCAAGTCGGAAAAACTTCCACCGTCATTTACAGTTTTAAAAATTCCTCCGTCGCAACCGATGTAATAACTTCCTCCGGCAACCGGATCGAAAACAATATCGTGCACATCCGCATGCACGTAAGGTGCGCCCGATCCCGTCCAGTGCGCATTGAGCGTCCAGTTCACACCGGCATCATCACTTCTCCAGACATTCACACCGCCAACGAGAACAATATTCGCATCATAAGGCGCAACAGCAATAGAAAGATCATACCATCCCTGCCCGGTATTGTCGCCACCGGAAGGATCCCATCCGAGCAAATTCGGTTGACCGGATTGCGGAGTGAACGAACTTCCTGAATTCGTCGAGAGATAAACTCCCTCGGAAATATAAGAAGAGGTATGCGCGGCCACGACGTAAACATTATCAGGCGCAGCCGGCGTAACTGCAATTGCCAGACGGGCAACAATACTGCTTTGCGGAAGCCCTGTAGTAATGAGCGACCATGTTAATCCGCCATTTGTACTTTTGAAAAAAGAAGTTTTACAAGCATAAATCGTATTCGGATCCCCCGGTTTGAATTCCATATCCTGTGTGTTGAGCTGCGAAACAAGATACCAGTTAACTCCTGCATCATAAGTTTTGTAAATGCCGGAGGATGTTCCTGCATAAAGAATATTCGGATTCGAAGGATCGATAAGCAATCGCCCGATGCGGCGAACCTGGCTCGAAGTAAAACTGAGACCGGTTGTGTTCCAAGACAACCCACCATCCGTACTTTTCATTACACCGATACTTGGACTGTCGCCTGCATCATTGTCGCCACTTGCCATGTATATGATGTTGGTGTTGGTTGGATCTATAGCAACATCAGAACATCCGATCTCAGGAAGAAAATCGGTCAGGCATGTCCACGTGGTTCCGCTATTGGTAGATTTCCACAAACCTCCTGCGGGCGTACCCACGTACATGGTCGTTGTCGTAACCGGATCGAATCGTATGCAACACAATCTTCCCGCGCCTGAATTTGTGGGCGCCCCCGTTGGGCCTACGAATGACCAGGAAGAGGAAGACTGCATTCTTGCGACTGAAGAATTATGCATTGTCATTGCAGCAGGATTGCCTTGAAGATATTCGTTGAATTTCTGATTGGTCGTATTCACAATAGAAACATCACCTGTTTCGCCCACGCGCGGCTGCATGAAATATTCCCAGCGTTTGAACTGAAAATAAGTTCCATCCAGCTCTTCATTTCCGTGCGAGTCACGCGGATGCTCGCGCATGTCGCGGATCATTTCCTGTTCACGATCGTAATAAGCGGAATCGAACGCAGCTTTGACAACGAAAAAATTAGTTCCCGGCGTTTGCCAGAGATCGATCCAGTTATTGGAATTCTGCGCAAACAGAATCCGGGAGCAGAAAAAAATTGAAAGAAGAAGAGTGCAGATTTTTACGGAGCGGAACATTGCAGCGGATGTTTTTAGAGATGAAATTTCATGGACCCCGGGGAAGTCGGAACGGAAAGTAAATGTCGGGAGAAAAAGGGAGAATTCAGAATGAAAAAATCACGAATGGAGCTAAAATCAGCCGGCAGATTTTGTTATCAGTACACGATCGTTTTGATCGCAAGCTCTTTCGTTCCGGTTTTCAATCGCACGGAGTAAACGCCTTTTCCATAATTACTCAGGTCAAGATCTTTTTTGTATTCGCCGGAAAAATCGCCAAGCGCTTCACGATAGATCAACTGACCAAGTGCATTGTAAATATCCACTGTACAATCTGATTTTTCTGTCAAATTGAAATTCAGTGTGAAATGTCCGTTATTCGGATTCGGATATAGATTGATGAATTCTACCGACGACGAAACAGAAATACCTGTTGGGTCTGTTACGCCGGAAGATTGTCCGGAACCGCAACCTGCTGCATCAAATACTTCCACGGTATAAGTTCCATTCTGTGTTGCGGTGTACGATTGTGAAGTTGCGCCGGAGACAGGATTTCCATTTAAATACCACTGATAAGTTGTGCCGACAACGCTTGATGTTAATGTAGTTCCATTGATGATAATATTTCCGGCAACCGGTGGCGTATCGACGGTGACGGTAAAAGTTGCAGATCCATTGCATCCGTTTGCATCCGTTCCCAACACGGTATAGGAAGTAGTTGCAGCCGGAGAAACTGCAACAGTTGATCCGTTGAGCGCACCCGGATTCCAGGTATAATTTGTTGCACCGCTTGCGGAAAGATTTGCTGAATTTCCTTCGCAAATAAGCGAATCCCCTGTTGCAGTTATTATCGGTAGCGGATTTACAGTTACCGTTTCCTGTGCAGTGTTTGCGCATCCATTCAAATCGGTTCCTGTTACGGTATACGTTGTTGTTGATGCAGGAACGTCGGTCACGGTTGCTCCCGTTGTGTTTATCGGTTGCCACAAATAAGTGTTTGCGCCGCTCGCGCTGAGAGTAACAGCATCCCCGGTGCAAACCGACGTTGCAGATTCTGATGCAGTAACATTCGGAAGAGCATTCACGTTGACAATGACCGTTGCAGTGCTGGAACATCCAACAGCATCCGTTCCTGTTACGGTGTAAGTAGTGTTTGAAACAGGATTACCGGTAACAGGATTTCCATTCACATTAATCGGCATCCAGTTATAAGTTGATGCTCCTGATGCAGTAAGTGTAACTGCGCTTCCAGAACAGACAGTGCTACTTGATGAAGAAGCCGTGACGGTTGGCAATGAATTCACAGTAATGGTGAGTGTCGAAGTGTTCGAACATCCGTTCACATCTGTTCCGGTAACAGTATAAGTTGTGGTCGATAGTGGCGTAACAGTAATGCTTGTTCCGCTCATGCTTCCCGGCATCCAGTTGTAGGTTGTTGCACCCGAAGCGGTCAGTGTAACGTTTCCATTCTGGCAGACCGATGGGGACGATGAAGAAGATGTTACGCCCGGATTCGGATTTACGGTGATCATTTGTGTGGTTGTGCCAGAACACAACCCAGTGGTGCCCGTCACAGTGTAGGTAGTAGTTGACGCAGGAGAAACGGTAACCGTAGCTCCCGACAAACTACCGGGCATCCACGCATAAGTTGTAGCACCACTTGCCGTGATCGTGGTTGAGCTTCCAGAACAAATAGCTGCGCCGGTTGTGGTTGTTGTAACAGTTGGAGAAGGATTCACTGTAATTGTTCTTGTTGCCGTTGCAGTGCAACCATTGCCCGTCGTTCCGGTCACTGTGTAAGTAGTAGTCGAAGCCGGAGAAACCGTAACAGTAGTTCCCGACAAACTTCCCGGCATCCACGCGTAAGTTGTTGGGAGAAACCGTAACAGTAGTTCCCGACAAACTTCCCGGCATCCAGGAATAAGTTGTAGCGCCACTTGCAGTGATCGTTGTAGAACTTCCCGAACAAATAGTTGCGCCGGTTGTAGTAGTTGTAACAGTTGGAGTAGGATTTACTGTGATTGTTCTTGTTGCCGTTGCTGTGCAACCATTGCCCGCCGTTCCCGTCACTGTGTAAGTAGTAGTCGAAGCCGGGGAAACTGTAACTGTAGTTCCGGATAAACTACCCGGCATCCACGCGTAAGTTGTTGCGCCGCTCGCGGTGATTGTGGTGGAATTTCCCGAACAAATAGTTGCGCCAGTTGTAGTGGTCGTAACAGTTGGTGAAGGATTCACTGTTATAAGTTGTGTTGCAGTACTACTGCATCCGGCAGAGGTTCCCGTCACGGTGTAAGTAGTAGTTGAAGCTGGAGAAACCGTAACAGTAGTTCCCGACAAACTTCCCGGCATCCAGGAATAAGTTGTAGCGCCACTTGCAGTGATCGTTGTAGAACTTCCCGAACAAATAGTTGCGCCGGTTGTAGTAGTTGTAACAGTTGGAGTAGGATTT